>WGAK01000234.1 GCA_015494815.1 Anaerolineales bacterium
GGGCGAGTATTGTAGCACGCCCCTGATGAAGCGACAAGAGGGGTATGAGGAAGTTTTAAGGATTCTTCCCTTAAAATTCAACCCGGCCGAAACACGCCAAATACGCCCCCACATGCCGGTGAGAACGCCAATCTTGGGCCTTACAGCCCACATTTACCCCCTTCGTGACGCGTTCCAATCCGGCATGGAAGAGGGAAAAACGCGCGGCCCAGGCTTAAATCCCGGGCCGCGCGCCGGCTCAACCGCCCCACTCGCGGGCGAGGGTGTCCTTATCAGGAAAGGCCATGATGTTCATGCCGCTGTCTACGAACAGCACCTGGCCGGTGACTTTCGCGGCCAGGTCCGACGCCAGGAACACGGCCGCGCCGCCCACATCGGCCTGGGTGATAGGCTGCTTGAGCGGTGCCAGCAAGGGGAACATCTTGTACATGGTCTTGAAACCCGACACCCCCGCCGCGGCCAGGGTGCGAATCGGCCCCGCGGAGATGGCGTTGACCCGAATACCGTCGGGCCCAAAGTCATAGGCCAGATAGCGCACCGACGACTCCAAGGCTGCCTTGGCCACGCCCATCACATTGTAGCCCGGCGCGACCTTCTCGCCGCCGTAGTAGGTCATGGCCATGATGGAGCCGCCCGGCGGCATCAGCGGCTTGAAGGCCCGGGCCAGCGCCACCAGGGAATAGGCGCTGATTTCCATCGCCAGCAGAAAGCCCCGCCGACTGGTCTGGAAGTACGGCCGGGCCAGGTCCTCCCGGTCGGCGAAGGCAATGGAATGCACCAGGATGTCAATCTGGCCGAAGTGTTCCTTGGCCCTGGCCGCCACGGCCTCAATCTGGTCATCTTGCGTCACATCGCAGGGCTCGACGAAGTCAATGCCCAGGCTTTCGGCCAGCGGGCGCACCCGGCGCTCCAGCGCCGCACCCGCGTAACTGAGCCCCAGCCGGGCTCCCTGCGCGTGGAAAGCCTGCGCAATGCCCCAGGCAATGGAACGCTGATTGGCCACGCCGAAAATCATGGCCGTCTTACCGTCCAGCAAACCCATGTCAGCCTCCTATGAGGAATCATCTCGCGACCGAGCGTTGGCCCGTGCACGGGGTAGGCGCACCCGCCAACGCCACGGAACGCTGCGCCACGGTTCCGGCACAGTATTTAACCCCACCCGCGGCCCCGTGGTCACGGCTGCCGGCGGAATTTGCCAGGCGAACTCGAGGAAAACGGGCGCATCGGGGGCAGTCATGTCCAGGCCGTGGAAACGTCCGTCCACATCCAGGGCCTGACACACCTTGGCCGGGCCGTCGGTCCAGGCGCGCGGCGGGCGCCCCCCACGCCGGGCCGCGATGCGGGCCAGGCCCTCGGTGGGCCACAGCGCCCGAATCAGCACCGCGGCCGGCACGCCCTGGGCCGCGACCACCACATTGAACAACCAGTGCATGCCATAAGTGAAATACACATAGGCCAGCCCCGGTGGGCCGTAGAGCACCCGCGCCCGCCGCGTGGGCCCGGCCCGGCAATGGCAGCCCAGGTCCTCTTGCGGGCCGTAGGCCTCGGTTTCGACAATGATGCCGGCCGTGCGGCTACCGTCAGGCTCCAGACGCACCAGCCGCGCGCCCAGCAACGCGGGTGCCACCTGCACCGCGGGCCGGGTCAGCCACGCCCGCGGCACCCGCTGCCCCGCGCGGGGATGCGGCCGCGCGGCCACCCGCCTCAAGCGGTCTTCCGTCCGTTCCATTGGCTCAACACCGTGGGCAATTCGTCCAGACAACGCACGCGCGGCTCGGGCACCTCGGGGAACACCTCATCGGGGTCCAGCAACACCGCGTGCAACCCGGCCTGCCGGGCCCCACGTACATCGGCATAGTAGTTGTCGCCCACATACACCACTTGCTGCGGGGCCAGGCCCCAATCTTGCAATGGCCGCAAGAAGGCCGCGCGATGGGGCTTCCACACCCCCAGGTCCACGGCCACCCACACCCGGTCCAGCAGGTCGGCCAGCCCCAGCCGGGCCAGGTAGTCCGCCTCCAGAGGAACCCGGCGGTTGGTCAGCACGCCGGTGCGGTAGCCGCGCGCCCGCAAGGCGGCCAGCACCCGCCGGGCCGCGGGACGCAGGCGGTCTTCCGCATGCACGAAGTGCCGCTGCATGGTGGTCAGCAGCGCGGGCGCCAGGGCCGCGGCCTGAGCCGGGCCAAAGCCCAGGTGCTGTAACTTGAGCCGCTGATATGCCAGCCAAAACCCCGGCGCGCGGCCCTCGGGGGTGCGATAGCGGGCCTCCAGGGCGCGCAATTGGGGCGATTCGGCCCAGAACGCGTGCTCCCAGCGCCACAGGTCACGCCAGACCTCGGGGGGCACACGCACGCCCCAGGCCTCCAACACCTGCCGAAAGACCTGCCGCGGCGTGGGCTCGGTCTCCCGCAGGGTTCCATCCAGGTCGAACAGCACGGCACGAATCGTCGAAGGAGGGGGTAGCGCCATCATAGGGCCCCATTATACCAGCGCACCGCGCGCCCCCCCGGGGGGTTGTACATGATGACGAAGCCGCACGTGCCGGACAGGAGGAAGCCGCCATGTCCATCCCCTGGTGGCGCAAACTCGCGTACGCGTCGGGCGCCTTTGCCACGGGCGTGACCTACCGCGCGTTCACCACCTTCGTGCTGTTCTTGTATGTGGACCGTCTGGGCCTGGACCCGCGGGCCGTGGGCACGGTGTGGGCCATCTACGGCGTGTGGAATTCGCTCAACGACCCGCTGGCCGGGCATTGGTCCGACCACACCCACACCCGCTGGGGCCGCCGCTTGCCGTGGATGGCGGGCAGTCTGCTGCCGTTGCTGGTGGTGTTCTATTGGTTGTGGAACCCTCCGGCCGGGCTGGTGGCCGCCCGCGGCACCGGCCTGCTGCTCTACTTCGCGGTCGCGGTCATGGTGTTCGACCTGCTGTGGTCCATCTTCGCACTGAACTGGACCGCGGTCTTTCCGGAGATGTTCGCGGATTTGCACGAGCGGGCCACGGTGAACGCCTGGCGGTACGCGTTCGCCATCTTGGGCCTGTTCGTGGGCATCGGCCTGCCGCCGCTGCTGGCCGGCGCGGATTGGGAACGCCGCGGGTTCATGGCGCTGGTGCTCACCGCGTTGGCCGGGCTGTTCGGCGTGCTCACGGTCCTGGGTGCGCGCGAACGCCCCGAATTTCGCCACGAAGAGGCATTGCCCTTCGGGAAGGCCCTCAAGGCCACCTTCGGCCACCCCAACTTCCGCGTGTTCCTGGCCGTCAATCTGCTGGTGCAATTCGTGTTCCTGATGCTCAATGCCACCGCGCCCTTCTACACCAAGTACGCGCTGGGCTTCGTGGCGCCTATCACCCTCGGCGGCGTGACCCTGGACGCCGAGATGCAGACCAGCGCGTTCTTGGGCGTGGCTTTTGCCGTGGCGCTGCTGGCCATGCCGGCCTGGGCCGCGTGGACCAAGCGGGTGGGCAGTCGGGCCGCGCTGCGCGGGGCCCTGCTGCTGAGCGCCGGTGTGCTGCTGGGCTTCGCCTGGGCTCACGATTTCACCACCGGCCTGCTCACGGCCGCGCTGCTGGGGCTACCCCTGGCCGGGCTGCTCATGCTCACCGACTTGCTGCTGGCCGATGTGGTGGACGAAGACGAGGTGCGCACGGGCATCCGCCGCGAGGGCATGTACTTCGGCATCAACGGGCTGGTCATTCGGCTGGCTTTCGTGGCCCAGGGGCTCATCATGGGCGCGCTGCTCGAGTGGGGCGGCTATCAGGCCCCGCCGCCGGGGGTGGCGTATATGGCGCAGCCGCCGCGGGCCGTGCTGGCCTTTCGGTGGATGATGGCCGGGCTTCCGGCCCTGGCCGCGGTGGTGGGCGCGCTGGTGTTGGGCGCCTACACCCTGCACGGTCCGGCTTTGCACGCGCTCAAGGCCCGCCTGGCCGACCTGCATCGCCGCAAACGGGCCGCGCAGCGGCCTTCCCCCAACACCCCGGCCGAGTGAACGCGCCAGGGCCGCGACCCGCCCCGGTCGCGGCCCTGTGCTGGAGGAGGCTGCCGTGCCGGATGATGCCTATCCGCAGCCGCCGCCCGCGGGCCCGGCCGGCAATTCCAGTTTGATTTTCGGCTGGAATTCTTCCAGCAACTCTTCGTGCTGGTCGGGCACGGGGTCGGCCGCGGGCGACGCTTCGCCCAGCGCGTAGTCGAAGTCGTAGCGCAGGCGCTCGCCCTCCACGCCGCCGGTCAGGCTCATGGGATGAATGCGGGTGTCCTCGGCCGCGAAGATGTCCAGCCAGTGGTTGATGCCGCCGTCGAGGATGTACACATTGGGCACATCCAGGGCGACTAAGGTCTTCCAGGCCTCGGTGGCGGCCTGGTCGTCGTTGCTCACCAGCACCACCACGGTCAGGCGCTCGTCCTTCTTGATGCGCTGGGCCCAGGTGGGCAGGTCGTCCATGTCGGCCCGGTGCGCCCAGCGGATGTGGAACAAGTTGTAGTCGGCCTCGGAGCGCACGTCCAGCACCACGGTGCGGAAGCGCTCGTCGTAGCGGGCTTCCATCAATTCGGCCGGATGGATGTAGACCTCGCGGGCCTGCAACTTGGGCTCCATCTCGGGCGCCACGCGGGCCCACAGTTCGTCCACCGTGGGCTCGCCGAACAACGGCAGGGCCACCGCGGCCAGGGCCATAAGGCCGAACGCGTACTTGGCCCAGGGCACGATGCCCGACGCCCGGCCGCCGAACGCGCGCTCCAGATACTCCGCGCCCCAGAACATGAGCAGCGCCACAATCATGACGATGGCCACCATCACGCCGTACGAAGTGTGGAAGACCTCGAACAGGGTCAGGCGGCCGTAGTCGCTGGTATACCACCAGGTATGGAACAGGGGCTCGGTCTCGCCGAAGAGCAGCACGCCCGCGGTCACCCCCGCGGCAAAGAGCAAGCCGTCAATCTTGCCCGTGGCCGCGGAGACGAACGAAGTGCCGGGGCAAAAGCCGCCGATGATGAAGCCCACGCCCATGATGAGCCCGCCCACGATGCCGGGCCACAGGTAGGTGGGGTTCACCCAAATCAGGTCATAGTCCAGCCAGCCCATGGCCACGAACCAGAAGATGAGCACCATCGCGGTGATGACGCCGCCGAACATGACCTTGAGCACGGTCTGGTCTTTGAAGTAAAACTGCCCGGCCAGGCGGGTGGAAATGGCGAAGCCCGACATCTCCAGCACCGCACCAAAGGCGATGCCGATGAGGAAGTGAATCAGGTATTTCACCACCACCGCGTCAATGGTCAAAGGGAAATGCATCGCGACCTCCTTCGCGGTTCAGGCCCGCGTCAGTTCCACACCTTGCGCAAGAAGTAAGCCAGCGCGTACGCGCCGCCAAAGATGGCCAACATGATGGCCCAACTGCCCGCGGACAGCACCGCGCCGCCCGACAGGGCCTGCCCCGAAGTGCAGCCGCGGGCCATGCGCGCGCCATAGCCCATGATGAGCCCGCCCACGAAGGCCAGCACCCAGCGGGTGCGCACCGAGATGCGCGGGCCCTTGTAGGTGGCCACTTCCCAACGATGGTGGAGTTTGGCCGACACGAAGCCGCCCACCATCGCGCCAATCAGCACGAACACGGTCCAGTTGAGCAGCGGGTTGGCATTGCCGCCGGCCATATGGGCCAGGTAGGGATTGCGGTCCACATGGCCCGAGGCAATCAAGTCCTCGAAGAACACCGCGATGCGGTTGACGCCACCCGAGGCCCCCAGGCCGCTGCCGGTGATGAGGAAGGAAAGGAACAACACCAGGCCCAGCAGCAACCCGCCCACATAAGGGTTGAGGTAGGGCTTGGGTTGCGGTTTGGGTTTGGCTTGGGCTTGGGCCGAAAGGTTCGCACTCATAGACGCTGCCTCCTGCAGGGGGATGCGGCGGGGCGGGGCCGGGCCCTACCCCGCCGCCGGGTGGTCGCTCAAGCCTCCGCCTCGGGAGTGTCCGCCGAAGCCACGGTCGGGGCCGAGCCCTCGTGTTCTTCCACCTCTTCCCAGCCGGTGACCATGGCCTTGATGTAGGCCGTGGGCGTGGGGCCGGTGGTGGTCAGGTAGATGTGCATGATGACGAAGGCCGCGAAGGCCCAGGCCGTGAGGGTGTGCAGCGGCGCCAGGAACCGCAGGCCGCCCAGTTTGTCGGCCAGGTCGGGCCGCAATTGGGCGCCGAACATCACCAGGCCGGTGAGAATCTGCAACGGCAACAGCACATTCAGCAGGCCGAAGTAGGTGATTTGCTGCAGCGGATTCAACTTGCGCCGCGGGCTCTTCTCGAAGGGGTGCGGCTCGCCGCGGAAGATGCCTCCCAGGTAGTACCTGGCCTGCACGATGGCCTGGTTGAAGAACCCGCGCGGCTGCGGCACGAACTGGCGAATCTCGCCGCTGGCCAAGTGGTAGAACAGGGCCAGGGCCGCGTTGAGCACCAGGATGATGGCCAGGATGTTGTGCACCCGCACGGCCAGGGGGAAGTCCAGCCAGCCGCCGAAGGTCTCGGGCCGGTGCACCACCAGGCCGGTGAAGATGAGCAGGATGATGACCACGGCCTGCACCCAGTGCCACAGCCGTTCGTAAAAGCCGTACATGTACTCCCGATGCAGGCGCACCTGACCGTGGGCCTGGGCCTCTTGGGCCATCTTCAGGTGGCCCACCAGCCGCAGGCCGCCGTGCACCACCACGCCCAGCAGCGCGCCCAAGGTCAGCAGCGCGCCCAGCCAGTCAATCCACGGATAGGCCGAATGCCCGAACAGGTAGTACCCGGCCTCTCGAGGCTGCGGGCGGAAGAACAGGCCGGCCTCGGTGCGCTCCCAGGTGCCGGGGAAGGTGACATGCGCGTTGTAGGCCAGGCTGGGCTCGTCCACCCCCGCGGGCACATACCAGGCCACCTGCATGGGCGCGGCCAGCCGGGACGATTCGCTGTGGCAGGCCTGGCAATCGCGCACGGCCCAGTTGTGGTCCGCGATGCTGTGATTGATGTTGAAGGCCATGACCTCACCGCTCACGCGCGGCTGCGCCAGGCCCAGGGCTTCCAGGTTTTGGGCGATGCGCTGCACCTTGGCGTCGCTGTCCAGGCGCAGTTCGTCGCCTTGCAGTTGGCCGTCGCCGTTGGCATCGAACACGGCCAGCACATCGTCACGGTAGGCATCGCCGTCCAGGTAAGCCGCGCGCAGCAAGTGCTGCGGTACGGGCTTGGGCGGGTCGTCGTAAATCCAGTACCACACGCCCACCAGGTTGTAGGGCGCCCACTTTTGGGTGCCGTCGGGCATGGCCTTGAGCAGCGCCACGGGCTCGAAGCCCACAATCTCATTGTGCACCGGGTCGGTGCCGCCCTGGATGCCGCGCAGGATGCGCCGCGGCTGGCCGTTAGGCAGCACCACGGTCCAGTCCACCTGGGCCAGGGCCGGCGCGTGGATTTGCGGCACATGGCAACTCTCGCAAGCCAGTTCCATCATGTGCCGCTCGGTGTAGGGCAGCCAGTCCTCGTGGGAGGCGCGGGCGTCGTGGCAATCGGAGCAGGCCCGCACCGTGCCCTCGGATTCGGGGTCCACCCACACCTGGCTGCTGTAGCCCCGCGCGAAGTCGTGGTCGGGTCGCAGCAGGTAATCGCCGATTTCCACGCGGCGGGGGTCATAAGTCAGATAGCGGGGCCGGTCCTCCCACTCTTCTTTGTAGGCGGGGTTGTTCAGTGCGTGGTGGCAGTCGTTGCACTGCACATCCCGCTCCGCGTGCACATCCCAGGCCCGCTGCAAATCACTCTTGCCCAGGATGTTCATGCCGCTCTCGCTCACGCGGTCGGCCGCGAAAATCTGGCCCGTGGTGGCCGTCTCCCACTGCTGCAAATCGCCCGGCCGAATGACCAGGGGCTCGTTGTCACCCTTGGCCTGCACCACGCCGTGGCAGAGCGCGCAGTTTTGACTGGTGGGGTCCTGGATGGGCAGGACCTCGCGCGGCACCGAGCCGTCACTCAGGAACATGTCGGTGTTCCACGCGTAGCCCTGGTCGGTGGCGTGCACCAGGCCGGTGGCGTCCAGGGTCGCGGTGTTGGCCCAGGCGAATTGCCCTGCGGCCAGGGCGGCCAGGCGGGCCTCATTGTCGGGGTTGGGCAGGTGGCACAAGAAGCAGTTCATCTCCACCGTGCCCGAAGCGGCCCAATCCCAGGCCTGGGGCTGGCCGTCGGGGCCCAAGACCGCGGTCTCGGGGTTGTCGGGGTCGGGCGTCAGCGCGGTCAGGGGCTGGCCGTCACGGCTGAGTACGGCCGGGCCGCCGCCGATGTGCCGCGCGCCAAAGCGCATGAGCCACTCCGGCGTGCCCATGTCCAGCGGCTGGCCCTGGGCGGGCGTGAGGTAGCGGTAGAGCAAGGGGTTCCAGCGCCCGAACAGGCCCGGCGATGCATCCCAGGGGTGCGCGGGCTCGGCCTGCTGGCCCGGCGCCCAGGCGCTCAGGCCCACATCCGCGTGATAACTGTGGCTTGCGATGTAGTCCGCGTCGTGGCACGCGCCGCAGGTCTTGATGGTGGAGACCGGGTTGCCCGTCTCGACCACGGGCTTGCCGTCGGCATCCCGCAGGATGACGGGCGGGTGCATGGGCGAGCCGCCGCCCGCGGGCGCGGCCGTTGGGGCATCGTCGGCCGCGTAGGCGGTCCAGGCCATCCCCGCGGCCACCAGCAGGACACCAACGCCCACCACCAACCACAGCCAAGGTCGTCGCAAAGTCGTCATGGTCGTTCTCCGCTGCCGTGATGAGGGCCGCGGGCCCGGCCGCGGCCCAAGCGGTTCATTTGCTGCTGCTTTCCCGACCGCCCCATTCCGCGGGGTCGCCCGGATAGCCCAAGGCCTGCCAGTCCAGGCGGCCGTTGGGGCCGTGACAATCGGTGCATTGCAACGCCTGGTCGGCCGGGGCAATCATGTGCGCTTGCGGATAGAAGAACCAGGTCTCCGCAAAATCCCACTCGCCGCTGAAGGGGATGCCGGCGAACTCCGCGCCCTTCTCCAGCGCCACCTGCCAGTCGAAGGCATCCCAAAACGCGCCCTTGCCCACGGTCCAGGGCTGCAGCAAGATGCGATATTGGGTGTCGTAGGGCTGGCGCCCCCGATGCACCTTGAAGGGCCAAATCTTGGCGTTGGGGTCGTGGATGTCGCCGGCCGGCGGGTTAATCATGGTGGGCTTGCTGGGGTCAATCTCGTCGCCCAGGATGTACCGATAGGACACGGTGCCGTTCCACCAGTAGTATTCGGGCACGATGTTCTTTTCGTAGCGGAAGGAGCCCTTGATTTTCAGATAAGTGTAGTGGTTCTCGGGGATATCGTCCCGTCCGGCCGTGGACCAGTCCCACCACACCTTGGTGGGCCACTTGCGGGCCGAGTAGGGGATGTGGCAGGTGCTGCACGCCACGGTGTCGGTGTGGTCGTTGAGCCGGTCGTCTTCGTGAGGCCGGGGGCTGTGGCAATCTTCGCAGGCCACCTGCTCGTGCTTTTCCACCGCAAAGGAGAGGGCCTGCCCTTTGATTTGGTGGTGCTCGGTGGTGTGGCAGTCCACGCACACCAAGTCATACTTGCCCATGTGGACATCCAGTTCGGGGTCCGGCTCGTACAGGCTCTCGTCCAAATCGCCGTGCTTGACCGCGTTGCCGCCACCACCGTTGAAATGGCACCGGCCGCAGTTGTCGCGCGTGGGCGGCCCGCCCACACTTTGGGCCGCGGCCGTCAGGTCTACGCTGTCCGCGGGCAGGCCGGCCTTGCCCTTGCCGTAGGTGGTCATGTCCGCGTGACAGGCCAGGCAGTCTACATTGGCCTCGTCTTGAAAGTCGAAGTTGGCGTCGGCCCAGCCATAGCCGATATGGCACTTGGTGCAGCCCGGCCAGTTGCCCTGGATGCCGATGCAGAAGTTGTTGATGGCGTTCTTCTTGCCCAGTTGGACCTCCTCACCACCCCGCCAGGCGGCCTTCATGGGCTCACTCAGCCAGGTCCAGTGACTGGTCTGCATGACCTCTTGGGCCGCGTTGGGATGGCATTCCAGGCAAGCGCGGGTCACATCCTGCGGGGTCTCATACGGGCCCGGCATCAGGTTGTGATGGTCCGTGGGGGCCGGGCGCTCGGGCACATGAGCCCAGGGGTCGCCCGCAGCCCTGGCCTTGGGCAGGAACACGGCCAGGGGCACGAACACGAACAACACAATCCCGCCGAGCAGAAGGAGCCAAGAAGCCTGAGTACGGTTCACGGTGACCTCTCCACGAAGAGCGAAGCGTCGAATGAAAGGATTTGCCACGCCGATGACGCCCTTATTTTCATCCCGTTTTCATGATGCCACCAGTGACCATTGTCACTTATCCTTGATTAGAGATATGAAGATACGCGCATAGTCACCATGTGCGCGAGCAAACCGCCGCGAGGTCGGCCTGGGTCGCCCTACGCGTCCAGGGAGATGCCCGCGACGCGCGCGGGCCCGAACCGACGGGTTCGGGCCCGGCAGGGGGAGCGGTGCGTTGGGAGAGGTTATTCGACGCGCAGAATGCGCACGCGGAAGGTCGCGCCCGGCGCGTGGACTTCGACCACATCACCGGGCTTGTGGCCCAGCAGGGCCTTGCCCAGGGGCGATTCGTTGGAGATGTACCCTTTGGCCGGGTCGGCTTCGGCTGCGCCCACGATGGTGTAGGTCTCTTCGGGGCCGCCGTCTTCGTCCTGAATCACCACCCGGGCCCCCACCTGCACCTCATCGCCCGAAGGGGGTTTCTCGATGACACGGGCCGTGGCCAGCAAGTGCTCCAGTTCGCGGATGCGGCCCTCGACGAAGGCCTGCTCTTGCTTGGCGGCCTCATACTCCGAGTTTTCGATTAAGTCGCCCCCTTCGGCCAGGGCCTCGTGCAACCGCTGGGCTACTTCTTTCCGCTTCACCGTGCGCAGGTAGGCCAGTTCTTCTTTGAGTTTGCGGTAGCCTTCCGGGGTGAGGTAGGTGACGGTCATACGCTCTCCTCGGGGATGCCCCCTCA
>WGAK01000235.1 GCA_015494815.1 Anaerolineales bacterium
ACCTGGGCGGTGAGGTGGGCTATCGCCCCGCGTCACCCGCGGGCAGCGTGTTCTATTTGCGTTTGCCGGTGGGTTCGTGAGGAAAAGGCTTACGGCCGGGTCACGCGGCCCACGACCTGGTCGTTGAGCACCACCTCGTACTCGCCGGCCGTGGTCACATACGGTCGCAAATCCAGGTCGGCCGTCACCGGCTGCAACACCTCGATGCACACGCCGGGCATGCGGCGGGTGTACAGACGCACCTGCACCCGGCCCCCGTGCACCGCGACCTCGACCACGGGGCGGTGGCAGGGCGTCGGCGCCGCGCCTTCCACATGCAGCACCGGGCCGTCCAGCCGCGCGGCTTGCAGATAGAAGGGCTGGGGCTCCGGCTCCAGCCCCTGCCGGTCGGCCTCGGCGGGCGTGAGCAGCGCGGGGGTTGGCGTGGGCATAGGCGCCTCCGCGGTGGGGCCGGTCAACGCCGGCCGTGGAGGGCGGGTGGCGGCCGGGGCCGTGGCCGATGCTCGCGGCGCGGCCTCGGGGGTGGCTTCCGGTGAGGCCGCGGCCAGCGGAGTGGGCCCCGGCGGCGGCGCGGGCGGCGTCGCGGTGGCCGCGCGCAGGCCGGTTTCGGCCCCGCACGCGGCCAGCACCAGGGCCAGCCCCAGCGTTCCCAACCATACGATGCGACGGATGTCCATGCTCGGCCCCTGCTCGGTTCAGCCTTTGACCACGGCCACGGGCCGCAAGCGGGCCACTTTACGGGCCAGCCCGGCCCCGACCACGGTTTCCACCACCTGGTCCACATCTTTGTAGGCCAGGGGGGCCTCTTCGGCCAGGCCGCGCAGCGACCCGGCGCGAACGCGAATGCCCTCGCGTTCCAGGTCGCGGCGCAGCACCTCACCGCGCACGGTCTTCTTGGCGCGCGCCCGGCTCATCACCCGCCCCGCACCGTGGCACGACGAGCCGAACGACTTGCGCATACTGCCCTCCGCGCCCACCAGCACCCACGACGCGGTGCCCATGCTGCCCGGCACCAGCACCGGCTGGCCGATGGCGCGATATTCCGCGGGCAATTCGGCTGCGCCCGGCGGGAACGCGCGCGTCGCGCCTTTGCGATGCACCACCACCTTGACGCGGCGGCCTTCCACGGTGTGGATTTCGACTTTGCCGATGTTGTGGGCCAGGTCGTACACCTGGCGGGGGTACCATTCGCGCTGCGGGGCTTTGCCCGCGAAGGTGTCCTCGAAGGCCCGGCGCACGAAATAGGCCAGCACCTGGCGGTTGGCGAACGCGAAGTTCGCGGCCGCGTTCATGGCTTGCAGATACGCCTGCCCTTCGGGAGAGTCCACCGGCGCGGCCACCAGTTCACGGTCGGGAAGACGCAGGCCGTATTTGTGGACCACGCCCTGGAATTGGCGCACGTAATCGGTGCAAATCTGGTGCCCAAAGCCCCGCGAGCCACAATGAATTTGCACGGCCAACATGCCCTCTTCCAGGCCCATGACCCGCGCGGCCTCTTCGTCGTAGATGTGTTCCACCACATCCACTTCCAGGAAGTGGTTGCCCGCGCCCAGGGTGCCCAATTGCGTGCGGCCGCGGGCCTTGGCTCGCGCGCTTACCTTGTCGGGGTCGGCGTGGCTCAGGCGACCGCCTTCTTCGGTGCGGCGCAGGTCTTCGGGGTCCGCGTAGCCGCGTTCCAGTGCCCAGCGGGCCCCCTCCGCGGCCACCCGGTCCAGTTCGCGGGTGGAAAGTTTGAGATGCCCGCCTTTGCCTACGCCGCTGGGGCAGTAGGCGTCCAGGGCCGTGGCCAAGTCGTCCAGGTAGGGCTCGGCCTTGGCGTAGGGCAACTGCGTGGTCAGCAAGCGTACGCCGCAGTTGGAGACCACGAAGGTCGCGGCCACGAAGTTGTGGTCGTCGTGGGCCACGGTCAGGTCATATACGGGACGGTCGTAAGGCACCGCGGTCTTTTCCACCACCACATCCCACACCCAGGCCGCGTCCGCGGGCAGCCCTGCGGTGGCCCAGGCCGCGAAATCTTCCCATGTTTGGGGGACAGAGGGCTCGGGCTGGGCTTCGGCCGCCCGGCATTGGACAAAGTGCACCCGCCGCAGCGCGTGCATGTGCCGGGCCGGGTGGTAGGCCACGCCGACCTGCTGCCAGAGATGCGCCACCTGGTCCGGGTCGGGGGTGAATTCCAGGCCGACTACGATGCCGTCGTGGCCGTTTTCGCCCGCGGCCAGTTGGGGCGGCATGATGCGGGCTTCGATGGCAAAGCCCTTGAGCAGTTCGGCCAGGTGGTGGAAAATCATCTGGGAGGGATGCGCCCAGGTATAGGGCACGCTCCAGCGCAGCGGCGGTTGGGTCAGGCCCTGGGGGGTGAGTTCGGGCTCGGGCAGGGTGAGGGCGAAGAAACCGGCCAGGAACAGGCGTTGCAGCCAGCGCGGTGACCGGCGCACCCACAGGGGCACCGTCGCGGGCAGGTGGGTGCGGTCGTCCAGGCCCACGCCCAGATAGGCGGCCATGTACAGCGCCACGGGGTCGGTCAGATGCAGCGTTTCGGCCGCGGGGCGCTGGTAGGCCCAGCCCAACGCGTCCAGGTCGGCCTGCACGCCGTCCAGCACCGGGGCCGTGGCGGTCAGCACGGCCCGGTCGGCGCGCACTTCCGCGCGGCGGGTGTAGAGCGCGGCCAGGGCGAAGCCGGCCAGCCGCGTCAGGCGGGGCAGCACGGACGCGTGGGCCGTGAGGGGCAACAGCCCCTGGGTGCGCATCCGGCCCAGCAGCCGTTCCGCCTGGCGGGAGGTCAGCCCGGCCCGGCGCAAGAACGCGGCCATGCCCTCGGCCGTGATGATGGCCCCGTCGCCGGGGGGCTCGTAGGGCACGCCCTGAAAAGGATGCCGGGCCACGCGCGCGCCCACGGCCAGGCGTTCCACCGGCACCATGCCTTCGGGGGTCCAGACCGGATGGTCGCCGGTGGCCCAGAGCGTCGCGCCGGCCAGGGTGCGCAGCCGGAACACGGTCTCGTCGGGCCGTACCGCGCGCTGCCAAACGCGCGTCACCGGCGTGGCCGCGGCCCGGCCCGTGGTCAGGTCCAGGGCCACCACAGGCTCGTCCGGGGCCGCGGCCCAGTCGGCCAGCGGGCGGGTGTAGCCCCAGGGATGCAGGATGGGCGTATCGCCGGGCAGGCAGTTGATGTCATAACCGATGGCGCCGGGGGAAATCACGCCATCGCGCACGCGCATGGCCGCCACGCCGCCGATGGGAAAGCCGTAGCCCTGATGCACATCGGGCATCACCGCCACCCAGCCCACCACGCCGGGCAGCGTGGCCGCGTTCATGGCCTGCACCAGCGACTTGTCGCCCAAGATGGCTTCCAACATGCGGCGGGTGGCAAACACCCGCACCGGCACGCGCATGTCGTGCCGCGCGCTCTTGGGGATTTCCCACTCGTATTCGTTCAACGGCCGCAGGTCTTGCAAGCGCAGTTCGGTCATGGGGGTATGCTCCGAAAAGTCCCGCAGTGGGGGGTGGGTCATGGCGGGCGCCGGTCGCAGCGGTTGGGTTCGCGCCGGGCTTCTTGAGTGTACCGTAAAACCCGAATTTCGCGCAAGGCGCTGCGGGCCGAGCCACCGGCCGCGGGTTCACACATCGAAGGTCACCACCGCGCGCCAGCCCGAGGCGTCATGCTGCACGCGCAGGTTGTGGTAAGTGACGGCCTTGATTTCCTTCTCCAGGCGTTGCACCGGGGCCACCTGCAGCGTGCCGCGCACCTCGGTCGGTGTGGCTTGCAGGTGGAAGGTGGTTCCGGCCACGCGGTCGGTCTCCAGCCAGAATAAGAGTTCGCTCAGAAAGTCTACCAGCAGGCTCTCGGCGTCGGCCGCGCGTACATGCAGCGCGCGCGGGGCCGTGGCCGTGGGGTCCACCTGCAGCCGCAGCAAAGCATACATGCCGCGCGCGGCCTGCTCCAGCAGGCCGGCCCAGGTGGGGGCCCAGACTTCGATGGCCCAATCGGCGGTGTGCTCCAACTCGCGAAAGCCGGCGTCCGCGTGGGGGCGGGTCATGGTGCGCGCTCCCCGGGGTCAGACCAGGTCCCCGCGGCCCAGGCCGTGCTCGCTTTCCAGGCGCAGGCGCACATACGACTCGTAGCGCGCGGGGTGGATGCGGCCTTCTTCCACGGCCTGGATGACCGCGCAGCCGGGCTCGTCCATGTGGCTGCAGTTGTTGAAGCGGCAGAGGGGCACCAGGTCGCGCATTTCAGGGAAGTAGCCGTCCAACTCTTCGGGTTCGATGTCCCACAGGGCCAGGGCTTTGAGGCCGGGCGTGTCCGCGACATAGCCGCCGCCCTCCAACGGCACCATGTGCCGCACCGTGGTGGTGTGCCGTCCCTCGCCCGTGGCCCGGCTGACCGCACGCACGGCCAGGCCCAGCCCCGGCTGGATGGCGTTGAGCAGGCTGGATTTGCCCACGCCCGAGGGCCCCACCAGCACCGAGATTTTGCCGCGCAAGGCCGCCTTCAGCGCGTCCAGGCCCTCGCGGGTCACCGCGGAGGTGTAGAGCACGGGGTAGCCGATGTCCTCGTACAGGCCGAAGGTCTCGCGGGCTGCGGGCAGGCCCGTGAGGTCAATCTTGTTCACCACGATGAGGGGCGGGATGTCTTGCTTCTCCGCGATGACCAGGAAGCGGTCCAACATGCCCAGTTTGGGCTCGGGCCGGGCCGCGGCGAACACGATGACGGCCTGGTCGGGGTTGGCGATGATGATTTGCTCGTATTCGCCGCGCGGGGTAGGGGCCCTGCGAGATAGCGCCCGCGCGCGCGGTTCGATGGCCTCGATGACGCCCGTGCCGTCGGGCAGGCGGCGAAAGCGTACCCAGTCGCCCACGGCCACCAAATCGCCGGTGCGGGGGCGGCGCTTGAGTTTGCCCCGCAGGCGGCACACCACCGGCTCTTGGGCAGGGTCTTCGGGCTGCACGGTAAAGAAGCCACCTTGTTTGCGCAGCACCAGGCCCCGTTCCAGCGAGTCGGTGGTGGTTTTGGGCACGCGGCAACTCCTTGGGGGGAAGGGGCCGGGCCTCGGCCCGGCCCCCGGTTTGGGCTATGACGGCTCCAGATGCTCGGCCACCAGTTCGGCCACATCCTTGACGGCCATGTCGCTCTTGAGTTCCTTGGCCGCGTCGTTGAGCATAATCTTGCAGAAGGGGCACGCCACGGCCAGGGTGTTGGCGCCCGTGGCCTGCGCCTCCTGGAAACGGGTCAGGTTGACGCGGGCCGTGCCCTCCTCTTCCTTCCAGATTTGCGCGCCACCCGCGCCGCAGCAGAAGGACTTGGCCCCGCTGCGGGCCATTTCCACCAGGTCGCCGCCCACCTGGGTGACCACGAAGCGCGGGGCCTGGTATTCCTGGTTGTAGCGGCCCAGGTAGCACGGGTCGTGGTAGGTGACCTGGCCCAGGGCTTCGGGCTTGACCTTGAGGCGGCCTTGCTGGATGAGGTCTTCGATGAATTGGGTGTGGTGGATGACTTCGTAGTGGCCGCCGAAGTCGGGGTACTCGTTTTTGAGGGTGTGCAGGCAATGGGGGCAGGTGGTGATGATTTTCTTCGCGCCCACCTCGTTGAGGGTTTCGACATTGGCCGTGGCCAGTTCGTAGAACAGGTATTCGTTGCCCGAGCGGCGGGCCGAGTCGCCCGTGCACATCTCCCGCTCGCCCAGCACCGCGTAGTTGACGCCCGCGGCTTCCAGGATTTTCACCAGGGCCCGCGCCGTCTTCTGGGCCTGCGGGTCGGTGGA
>WGAK01000236.1 GCA_015494815.1 Anaerolineales bacterium
CCCCTGCCCCAGGGCACGTTGGTAGACTACACCGTGCAGCCCGGCGACAGCCTGACCGCGTTGGCCGACCGGGCGGCACGGTCAAGGTGGGCGCGGCCGTGGCCGCCGCGGGCGGCACCACCGCGGGGGACGGTGTGTCGTCCCGTGCACCCCGCCATTGCCGCACGGCCAACAGGCCCAGGAACAGTATCACCGCCAGGGTGAGCGCGGTGCTACGGGTCATCGGGCCCTCGGGTCAGCAGCGAGGCGGGGGTGCCCAAGGGATTGGCCACCACAATGTCGTCCCCGCGCACCAGGCGGCCCTGGTAGGGCTGCGCGCCGGCCTGCGCCACCCAGCCGCCCAGGTCGAAGGGCACGGGCCCGGCCGCGGCCATCCACTCGCCGTTGTATTTGCGGGCCAGGTGGATATGGGTGCCGGTGCTGACGCCGCCCTCGCACGAGGGGTGGCCCAGCGGGTCGCCCTGGTGCACCCGATAGCCCACCTGCACCCGGCGCTCCTCGCTGGCGATGTGCAAATAGAGCACATTCCAGCCGGTCTGCTCCCGGCCGTCCCCGTCCAGGTCCAGCACCACCACGCCGGGCTCGGAGCGCACCACCACGCCATCGGCCACGGCCAGCACCCAATAGCGGCTCACCCGGCAGCGAGCACCGCCCTCGCGGGCCGGGGCCAGGTCCAGCGCGGCCAGCGAGCCCGCGGGGCCATACGCGCCGTGGGGGCCGCTGGTCAGGCTCCACCATTGGCCGCGGGCAAAGGGCAAGATGAAGGCCGGCTGCTGCAAATCGGGCGGATACAAGGGCTCGGCCCAGCGCGCCCGCTCCCACGGGTCGCCGAAGGTGGCGGCGTAAAAGGCCGGGAAGCCCTGCGGGTTGTCGGGGGCTAAGGTGCGGGCCCATTCGTCGGGGGGCAGCAGTTGGGCGAAGAAGTACATCACGGCCACGGTGCCGGCATTGAGCGTTGGGGCCAGGCGCTTCCGGCTGCCGTCGGGGAAGGTGAGTTCGGTCAGCCGCCCTTCGCGCCAGCCGTAGTAGCCGTCGGCCAGTTGTTGCGCCGCCCATATCAGAGCCCGCGAAACCCGGCCGCGCGCGTCGCTGTCCGCGCGGCGCAAGGGCGCGTCGCGGGCCTCGCTCTGGGGCTGGCCGAACACCCATCCCCCGCGATACTCCAGCAAGGCCAGCAGCAGCCGCGGGTTGAGGCTGTAGTTATGGGCGATGTAGGCTACCAGGGCCCCGCCGGACAGCGTGCCGGGCGTAGGCAGGTACTCTTCGTAGGTCGCCAGCGCACCGCCGGCCGTTTGCACGAAGGCCACAGGGTCGAAGTCCACCGTGGCGGGCGAGTAGACCACCTCGCTGTCGGGCAGCAGGCGCAGGCTCGGCGTGTCGCCGGTCGCCGCGCCCGGCGGAATCCAAACCTCCTGGCCGGGGGATAGAAAGCCCTGCGCGGGCAAAGGCTCGCCGTCCAGCGTGCGGATGGCGTCCGCGTCCACGCCAAAGCGCACGGCCAGCACGGCCAGGGTGTCACCGGCCTGAGTGCGATAAGTCTGTCCGCCACCGGGCACGGGGGGCGCGTCGGCGTTGGAGGATGGACGGGGGGCCGCACCCGCGGCCGCGGCCGTGGTTTGGGCCGCGGCCGGCAGAGGGGTGACCAGCGGCGCGGGAAAGCCCGGCAGCGCGAGCACACCCTGGCTCCCCGGCTTGGGCGCGGGCAGAGGCGGCAGCCAGCGCCCGGCCGCGGGCCACATGCCCACCAGCATGAGCCCCGCGGTCAGCGCGGCCAGGGCCGAGGCCAACCGGCCCCGCCAGGAAGGGCGTTGGAACATGGTGGCTACGGTTCCGCTACTCCTCGAAGTGCACATCGGCCGGCATGCCCGGCTTGAGGCGACCCGACGGGTCGTCAATGCGCAATTCTACCGCGAAAACCATAGTCTTGCGGCCTTCCACGGTCTGCACGTTGCGCGGGGTGTATTCGGCCCGGTCGGCAATGCGGCTGACCGTGGCGTAGAAAGTCTCGCCGGGAAACGCGTCCACGGTCAGGCTGGCCTGCTGACCCAGGCGCAGGTCGCCCAGCCGGTCTTCGGGGATGTAGACGGTGATGGTCAGTCGGTCCAGTTGCCCCAAAGTGAGCGCGGGCACGCCGGCGCGCAGCACCTCGCCCACCCGCACATGATGCGCGGTGACCACGCCGTCCACCGGCGCGGTGACGGTCAGTTTGTCCATCTGAACCTCGATGGCGCGCACCTGGGCTTCGGCCTGGGCCACCGCGGCCTCGGCCTGGGCCACCGCGGCTTCGGCCTGGGCTTTTTGGGCCTCGGCCAGGCGCACCTGGGGCGCGGCGTCGCCCCATTGCAGCGCGTACCAGCGGTCCAAAGCCGCGTCGTAACGTTCCTGCGCCACCGCGACCTGGGCGCGCGCCTCCAGCAGGTCTTGGGCTTGCTGCTGGGTGAGCAGGCGGTCGTACTCGGCCTGCGCGGCTTCCAAGGCGTTGCGGGCCGCATCGAGGCGGGCCTGGGCCTGGTCGCGCAGGGCCGCGTCGTTTTGCGCCTCGGCCCGGTCCAGCACGGCTTGCGCGGCCTGATATTCGGCCCGGGCCCGCGCCAGGGCTTCCTCCGCGGCCCGCAGGTCTGCGGCCACCAACGTGGTTTGCAGGTGCTCCAGGTTGGCCCGGGCTTCGGCCAGGGACTGCGCGGCCGCGTCCACCTCGGCCTGGGCCGCGGCGCGGGCTTCGTCGGCGGTGAAATACCACAAAGGCAGGTCGAAGGCGTTGGGCGCGTCCGCGAACCAGGCTTGCACCCGTGCTTCGACCGCGGCCTGGTGGGCCTGTTGCCGCGCCAGGTCGTATTGCCGCCGCGCGACCTCGGCCTGGGCCTGGGCCAGACGCAACTGGGCCCGCGCGGCTTCCAGCGCGGCCTGGGCCTGGTCGTACTGGGCTTGCAGCAGGCTGTCGTCCAACACGAAGAGCACCTGGCCGGCCTGAACTTCGTCGCCTTCGGCTACGGCCACGCGCGCCACCCGGCCGCTCAGTTCGGCCGCGATGGCCAGTTCCTCGGCCTCGATGGTGCCCGAGGCGGTCAAGGGAGGACGGGGTTGGGGCCGGGCCAGGTAGGCCAGAAAGCCCAGGGCCGCCAGTACTACCAGTACGAACAGCGCGAGCAAAGTCTTGCGTAAGGACATCGCGGAGCCTCCCAGCAACGATGCGAGGGTTCAGTCCAGTCGCTTGCGGAAGCGCACCGCGGCCAGGGCCAGCAAGGCCACGCCGAAGAAGGCCAGGGCCGCGATTTCGGTGCGCAAGGCCGATACGGGCACGCCCTTGATGAGCAGCGCCCGGATGATGACCAGGAAGTAGCGCAGGGGAATGAAGTAGGAGACCACCTGCAAGAATTTGGGCATGGCCTGTAAAGGAAAGATGTACCCCGACAGGAAGATGGCCGGCAAGAAGGACATGTACACCAGCAGCGTGGCTTCTTGCTGGTTCTTGGCCTGGGCCGAGGCCCACAGACCAATGCCCAACCCACTGAGCAGGAACAGCCCCGAGAGCAGCAAGATGGTGCTCAGCGGGCTGCGAATGGGAATTTTGAACCACAGCACGCCGATGAGCAGGCCCTCCAGGGTGTCTACGAAGGCGATGACGATGTAGGGCACCACTTTGCCCACCACCAATTCCCACGGGCGCAACGGGGTGACGATGAGTTGCTCGATGGTGCCTCGTTCGCGCTCGCGCACAATGGCCGCGGCCGTGAGCATGGGCGTGAGCGCGTACAAAATCAAGCCGATGAGGCCGGGAATCATGAAGTAGGTGTCTTTGAGGTCGGGGTTGAACCACACCCGAGCGCGCACCTCCAGCGGGGGTTCGCCGGTGGGGATGCCGGCGCGCTGGAGGCGACGGGTTTGGATTTGCGTGGCGTGGTGCTGCCCGATGAGTTGCGCGGCCGAGAGCGAGCGGGTCGCCACGGTGGGGTCTGAGCCGTCAATGATGAACGCGACCTGGGCCTGGCCGTAGGTGCGGATTTGATTGGTGTAGTCGGGCGGAATGACCAGCGCGGCCCGCACGTGCCCCGCGTCAATGAGGGCTTGCAGTTGCGATTCCGCGTGCACCTCGTAAGCCACCCGGAAGTAATCCGCGGCCCGGTATGCGTCCAGCAGCGCCCGCGCCGCGGGGCCTTTGTCCTGGTCCCACACCGCGATGGGCACATTGCGCACATCGTTGGTGGCCGCGTAGCCCAGCAAGAACAACTCCACCACGGGGATGAGCAACGCCAGGGCCAGGGTGTTGGGGTCGCGCACGATTTGCAAGAATTCCTTGCGCACCAGCGCGCGGATACGGTAGAGCGAGGCCATCATGGGATTGCATCTCCTGAAGCCGCGGCCTGGAGCATGGCCCGCAGCAGGCGTTCGGGCGGCAGCGCGTGGGGCAGGGCCAGGCGGCCGGGCAAATAGGACATGATGAACACGCCAATCAGTCCCCACAGCAGGGCCGGGGCCTGCGCTTGCAGCGCGGGGCTGGCCTGGCATTGGGCCAGCGCGGCCTGCCACTGGGGTAAGAAGGCCTCCCAGCGGGCGCGCGCGTGGCGGCCCTGAAATTCGACCCATTCGATGAAGACCAGGTTGAGGAACTCGGGCTGCTGGTCCAGGGCCGCGTGCAGATGCCGGAGCAGCCGCTGCAGGCAACGGTGCATATCGGCTTCTCGAGCGGCCTCGACCAGCCACTGGGCCACGGCCCGGTAGGGGTGATAGTGCTCGTACACCGCGGCGAACAGCGCGCGCTTGTCCGCGAAGTAGTGATAGATGGTGGCCGGTGCCACGCCTGCCTGGCGCGCGATTTGCCGCATCGAGGTGCCGTGATACCCCTGCCGGGTGAACAGGCGATAGGCCGCCTGCAACAACGCTGCCCGCCGTTCGGGGGCGCGGGGCCCTGCGCGCATCGCCGCCTCCTGGGAGCCTGTCGAACGAACGACCGTTTGATTGTACCACGAGGCACAGAATCGGCGAGGTGGCCAGAGCCCTCTCGGCGCGTTGGCCGGGGCGGGCGGCCGGCCTGGCCGCTGGGCCCTAAGCGCGCCCCGCACAACCCGCCGCGCGCGGATATTGTATAATCGCAATCCCAGAGGGGCGCCACCCGCCGTGTTCGCGCGTTGTCTTCACCCCGCTTCAGGAGGCTCGCCATGTCCCCGACCCGTTATCCGCGCGTCATGCAGGCTTTGCATTGGCTCACCGTGTTGGCCGTTGTCTTGCTGTTCCCCGTGGGCTATGTCATGGCCCGCATCGAGTTCGGGTCGCCGCTCAAGACGCCCCTTTTTCGGCTGCACGCGTTTCTGGGTTACGCGGTGCTCATCATGACCGTGCTGCGGCTGTACTACAAGTTCCGCGCGCCGCAACCCGCGCCGCCTGCCGAGGTGCGCGGCGCGCGCCTGGCGCTGTATCGCCTGGTGCACGCCCTGCTGTATGTGGGGCTGTTGCTCATGGGCCTCAGCGGCCCCAGCGTGTTCTTGCAAAGTGGCGTTGGTTTGTCGCCGTGGGTGGACCCCGGCGCGCTGAACTTCAAAGTGCCCGCGGCGGCCTTGCATGTGAATTTCAAATACGCGCTGCTGGCGCTCATCGGCGTGCACATCGTGGGCGTGGTGTCGTATCAGGTCGCCAAGGGCGATGTGCTGAGTCGTATGGGCCTGGGTCGCGGCCGTTGATTCCCCCACCCGGCGTGTTACGACGACCGCGGCGCGCGGCTGGTCCGTGGGCCGCGGTCGCGCGTTTTCGTCGCGAGTTGCCTACGCGGTTATAGGCCATTTGGCCTATAAGGCCGCGGGCGGGTTTGGTACAATGTTTTTTGTCGAAAGCATGACTTTTGTCACCCCAAGGAGGCGCATATGCCTACGGTCAAGTATCGAGTCCCCAACATCTCGTGCCATCACTGCGTGATGACCATTGAACGGGAACTGGGCGATTTGGACGGTGTGCTGGAAGTGCACGCGGAAGTGCCGGGCAAGACGGTGGAAGTCACCTTCGAGGCCCCGGCGACCGAAGAGCGCATTCGGGCCTTGCTGGCCGAAATCAACTATCCCGCGGCCGAGCGGCTGAACTGAGCCGCGGCGGTGCTTCCCAAAGGACGCGTATGAGCCGTCAAATCACCCTTCCTGTGCAGGGCATGACCTGCGCCAACTGCGTGCTCACCGTGGAGCGCAGTTTGAAGAAAGCCCCCGGCGTGGTCGAGGTGGCGGTCAACCTGACCACCGAGCGGGCCACGGTGGTGGTGGACGACCCCCAGGCCGTGCCCCTGGAGACCCTCATTCGCCAGGTCGAGCGGGCCGGCTACCAGGTGCCTCTGGGCGAGGTGGACCTGCTGGTGCGGGGCCTGAGCGACGATAACGACGCCCGCGCCCTGGAAGAGCGGCTGCTGCGGCTGGACGGCGTGGCCGAGGCCCAGGTCAACTTCGTCAACGAGCGGGCCCGGGTCCGTTACCTGCCCACGCTGGTGGAGCCGGCCGACATTCAGCGCGCGGTGCAAGCCGCGGGCTACAAGGCCATCCTGCTCACCGAAGAAGCCGTGGATGTGGAGGCTCAGGCCCGCCGCGAAGAGGCCGCGCGCCAGCGGCGTCTGCTGATGCTGGGCATCGTGTTCACCGTGCCCCTGTTCGTGCTCTCCATGGGCAAGGACTTCGGCCTGGTGCCCGCGGCCTGGGCCGAAGCGCCCTGGTTCGGCTGGCTGCTGGCCGCGTTGGCCACGCCCGTGCAGTTCATCGTGGGCGGCCCTTATTACACCGGCGCGTACAAGGCCCTGCGCAACGGCGCGGCCAACATGGATGTGCTGGTGGCCCTGGGCTCGTCCGTGGCGTACTTCTATTCGCTGGCCGTGCTGTTGGGCCTGTTGCCCGGTCACCTGTACTTCGAAACCGCGGCGGTCATCATCACGCTGATTCGGGTGGGGAAGTTCCTGGAGGCCCGCGCCAAAGGCCACACCAGCGACGCCATCCGCAAACTGCTGCGCCTGCAGGCCCGCACCGCGCGCGTGCTGCGCGACGGGCAAGAGGTCGAAATCCCCGCCGAGCAGGTGCAGGTGGGCGACATCCTCATCGTGCGGCCCGGCGAGCAAATCCCCACCGACGGCGTGGTGCTCGAGGGGCGCTCCTCGGTGGACGAGTCCATGCTCACGGGCGAGTCCATGCCCGTGGACAAGGCCCCCGGCGACGAGGTCATCGGCGCGACCCTGAACCGTCTGGGCGTGCTCCAAGTGCGGGCCACCCGGGTGGGCAAGGACACGGTGCTGGCCCAAATCGTCAAGATGGTGGAAGACGCCCAGGGGTCCAAGGCGCCCATCCAGCAACTGGCCGACCGCATCGCGGCCGTGTTCGTGCCCGTCGTGGTGAGCATTGCCGTGCTCACCTTCGCGGCCTGGTATTGGGTGCTGCCCAACTGGCTGGACATCCCCGACCCCTTGACCCGAGCCGTGGTCAACGCGGTGGCCGTGCTGGTCATCGCCTGCCCGTGCGCGATGGGCCTGGCCACCCCCACCGCGGTCATGGTGGGCACCGGCCGGGGCGCGGAAATGGGCGTGCTGTTCAAGTCCGCGGCCATCCTGGAGCGGGCCGGCGAGATGGACACCGTGGTGCTGGACAAGACCGGTACCATCACCCGGGGCGAACCCCAACTGGTGGCCGTGGAGAGCCTGGACGAAGGCTGGTCCGAAGATGACCTGCTGGCCTGGGCCGCCGCGGTGGAGCAGTGGAGCGAGCATCCTGTGGCCCAGGCCGTGGTCGAGGCCGCGCGCGGCCGGGGATTGCGCCTGCCCGAGCCGGTGGCCGATTTTCGCGCCCACGCGGGCAAAGGTGTGCAGGCCCGGGTGCAGGGCCAGTTGGTGGTCATCGGCACGCCGACCTTCGTGCAAGAGCAGGGCTTCCCCGTGCCCGAGGCCGTGGCCGCGCGCGTGACCGCGCAGCAGGCCTTGGGCCGCACGGTGATGCTGGTAGCCCTGGCCGACCGGGCGGTGGGGCTGTTGGCCGTGGCCGATACCCTCAAGCCCGAAGCCCGGGAGGCGGTGGCCGCGCTGCGCGCCTTGGGCTTGCGGGTGGCCCTGCTCACGGGCGACAACCAGCGCACCGCGGAGGCCATCGCGCGCGAAGTGGGCATTGACGAAGTGTACGCGGACGTGCTGCCCGGTCAGAAGCGCAGCGTGGTGCGCCGCCTGCAACGGGAAGGCCGGGTGGTGGGCATGGTGGGCGACGGCATCAACGACGCGCCCGCCCTGGCCCAGGCCGATGTGGGCATTGCCATCGGCACCGGCACCGATGTGGCCATCGCCACCGC
>WGAK01000237.1 GCA_015494815.1 Anaerolineales bacterium
CCTCGCTGTTGCACCCCCAGGACATCGTGCGCGAGGCCCAGGCGCGCTATCCCCAGGCCGAGTTGCGCTGGATGCCCTGGTTTCAGGCGCGCTTCCTGACCCGTCCCCAATCCAGCGACCCGCTGCGGGCGGGCGTGCGCACGGCCATCCTGGGCTCCCTGTGGCTCATGCTCATCACCGTGGTCACGGCCCTGCCCCTGGGCGTGGCCGCGGCGGTGTATCTGGAGGAATACGCCCGTCGCGACCGGTGGATTAATCGCGTCATCCAGGTCAACATCAACAACTTGGCCGGGGTGCCGTCCATCATCTACGGCATTCTGGGCCTGGCGATTTTCGTGCGCGCCTTAGAGCCGCTGACCAGCGGGGCCGCGTTCGGCGCGGTGCCCGCGGGGGTTACGGCCAACGGTCGTACCTTGCTCTCGGGCGGCCTGACCTTGGGGCTTCTGGTGCTGCCCATCGTGATTATCAATACGCAAGAAGCCATCCGCGCGGTACCCAACAGCCTGCGCGAGGCGGCCTATGGCCTGGGCGCGACGAAATGGCAGGTGGTGCGGCACCACGTGCTGCCCAACGCCCTGCCGGGCATCATGACGGGCACCATCTTGGGCCTTTCGCGCGCCTTGGGCGAGACCGCGCCGCTGGTGGTGGTGGGCGCCTCGACCTTCATCACTTTCGACCCCACCAGCCCCTTTGCCAAATTCACGGCCTTGCCCATCCAGATTTACCAGTGGACCGCCCGGCCGCAGCCGGTCTTTCGCAATTTGGCCGCGGCCGCCAGCCTGACGCTCTTGTTGCTGCTGTTCGTGCTCAACGGCACCGCGGTTTACATTCGCCACCGCGCCCGGCAACGCCAGATTTGACCGGAGGTTTCCCATGTCCACCCCCAGCGCTGCTGTCGAACTTCGGCACCTGCATGTCTATTACGGCTCGTTCCACGCGGTGCGGGATGTCACGCTGGCCTTCCCTCGCCATCAGGTCACGGCCATCATCGGGCCTTCGGGGTGTGGCAAGAGCACGGTGTTGCGCTCCATCAACCGCATGAACGACCTCATCCCTAACGCTCGCATTGAGGGCGAGGTCATTTTCGAGGGGCAGAACATCTACGCGCCCGAGGTGGACCCTGTGGAAGTCCGCCGCCGCATTGGCATGGTGTTTCAAAAGCCCAACCCTTTCCCCAAGAGCATCTACGAGAATGTGGCCTGGGGCGTGCGCATCAACGGCTTCAAAGGCAGCAAGAGCGAGTTGGATGATGTGGTGGAACAGGCTTTGCGGGCCGCGGCCTTGTGGGATGAGGTGAAGGACAAACTCCACCAAAGCGGGCTCTCGCTCTCGGGCGGGCAGCAGCAACGTTTGTGCATCGCCCGGGCCATTGCCGTGCAGCCCGAAATCATCCTCATGGACGAACCGGCCTCGGCCCTGGACCCCATCGCCACCCTCAAAATCGAAGACCTGATGCGCGAACTGGCCGAAAAATACACCATCATCGTGGTCACGCACAACATGCAGCAGGCCGCCCGGGTGTCGGACTATACCGCGTTCTTCAGCACCGACGAAAGCCGCACGGGCTTTCTGGTCGAATTTGGCCCCACCGAGCAGATTTTCACCAACCCCAAGGACAAGCGCACCGAAGATTACATCACCGGCCGTTTTGGGTAGGCCCTGTTCTGGGTTGGCCACCGCGAAGCCGTCGCGCGAGGTTGTCACGATGCGTCGTCGCCGGGTGCTCTTCCTGTGCACGGGGAACTCGTGCCGCAGCCAGATGGCCGAGGCCATCACCAACGCCCGCTACGGCGACCGTTGGGAGGCCTTTTCCGCGGGCACCGCGCCCGCGGGCTATGTGCATCCCAAGGCGCTGCAGGTGCTGGCCGAGTGGGGCATCACTCACCACGGGCGCTCGAAGCATGTGGACGAAGTGCGCGGTCTGGACTTCGACTTCGACCTGGTGGTCACCGTCTGCGACGACGCGTACGAACAGTGCCCCGTGTGGCTGGGCAAAGGCCGGGTGCTGCACCGGGGCTTCCCCGACCCGGCCAAAGCCACGGGCACCGAAGCGGAAGTACTGGCCGTCTTCCGCCGGGTGCGTGATGCCATCGCGGCCATGCTCGCCGAGGTGCTCGCGGCGCCGCCCGAGGAGCCACCTCCTC
>WGAK01000238.1 GCA_015494815.1 Anaerolineales bacterium
GTGCCAACGGCGACGGTTACGATGTCACCTTCGGCGGCGCGTTCGACAACCGCGATGTGGATGAGCCTCGCCGCTACGCGGGCGATGTGCGTCGCACCCTGGCCGCGGACCTGAGCGCCTGGGGTGAACCGCAACGCTTCTCCGAACACCCCGGCGACTACGCCATTGACACCGACGGGCAGCATTACTACCTGCTCAACGCCCACCCGCAGGGCTGGGTGCTGGGTAAGTACGATGCCGACTTCAATCGCCTGAAGGAGGTCATCGTGCCCCTGCCCGCGGGGCACGCCGCCAACGACCCCATGCTGCGCGTCTGGGGCGGACGGGTGTACCTGAGCGGCCTCTACAACCCGGACAACCCCGACATGCACTCCAACAAGGACGCCAATCCCGATGACACGCTGTACACCCATGTCTGGATATACGACACCGACCTGAACCCGCTGGAGGACCACATCCTGGACGACGAGCCGAACATCAACGGCGGTACGCTCGTCCCCTACGGCGACGGTTTTGCCTACATTGCCGCGGACAACATCAGGCATAGCAACCTGAAAGCCTTGATTTACGACGCGGACTGGCATTTCGTGCGCAGTGTGCCCCTGGCAGACGACGCGCAGTGGGCTATGGGCGGCGTGGTGGCCGATGGTCGCATCTACATTGCCTACCATCGCGGGGAGCACATGCACGGCGATGTGGTGCTGGATGTGTTCGACATGGACTGGAACCTGCTGGAACGGATTGAGGTCACCGCGGTGGCGCCGTCGTTCAACGCCCAGCGTCCCTGGGTGCTGCTGGACGGCGACCGGCTGTTCGTGGCTTACGACCTCGACAACGGTACGGAGATGCTCAACTTGCAGTGTATGGTCAATGTGTACGAGCGCCGGTAGTCCGGTTGCACACGGTACGCCTTCCGGCGGCCTGGGAGGCCCTTGGGGCATGGCGCGCAATCTCGAATCGCCTGGCTGGATCTCACCCATCCCCCGATGAGCCTCGCTGGCGCTCGGCTCATCTGCCCCCTTCCCTTGTAAGAGAGGGAAAGGACACGCACCGCGGCCCTCAGACTCCGCCCTCGGCGGCCCTTGACAGATGGCCCGTTCGCCTGTAGCATGGGGGCGCCGCGCGCGCCGCGCGGCAGGCAGGTTGGTCAAGGGAGGTGCCTATGGATGCGGCTGCCAAGAAGCACGCTCTGCGGCAAATCACCTACGGCTTGTATGTGCTCACCGCAGCCCACGGCGACGAGGTGGCCGCGGGTACGGTCAACTGGTTGTCGCAGGCTTCCTTCGAGCCGCCCTTGGTGATGGTCGGCGTGAAGAAGGGCTCGCGGCTGCATGACCTCATCGAGCGCAGCGGGCACTTCGCGGTGAACATCCTGGCGGCGGGGCAAAAGGACCTGGCCGCGGCGTTCTTCCGCCCCACCCAGGTGGAAGGCGACCGGGTCAACGGCCAGCCCTTCGAGCCGGGCCCGCGCACGGGCGCGCCGTTGCTGCTGGCCGCGCCGGCCTGGTTCGAGGCGCAGGTGACCGACGCGGTGCGCCGGGGCGACCATACGGTGTTCGTCGCGGAGGTCATCCAGGCAGGGGTGCGCGACCCCGACGCCAAACCCCTGGTCATGTGGGACACCGGTTGGTTCTACGGTGGGTGAGGCCTGGCGCAGGGGTTGGCCCCTGCGCCTTCGTTTGTTAAAGAAATCTATGAAGTCCCACCCCCTACGCCGCGAAAAGGCCATTAGCGCAAGGGTTTTTGGTACAATGAAGGTGACTCTGCGGCGCTTTGGGCGTACACCAAAGCCATAGGGACGCCGGAGCACGCCCCGGAGTTGGAGCATTTAAGGAGAGAGAACCGTGGCCGGAATGGAGCGTTTTACGCAGCGCGCGAAACGCGTATTGGCGCTGGCCCACGAAGAGGCCGAGCGCATGCGACATCAGCATATTGGCACCGAGCACTTGCTGCTGGGCTTGATTCGCGAAGAAGGCGGCGTGGCGGGCCGGGTGTTGAACGCGTTGGGCGTGGATTTGGAGCGCGCGCGTGACATCGTCGAGCGCCTGGCCGGGCCAGGCCGTGGGTCGGGTGAAGGTCGTTTGGAACTGTCTAAGGGCACCAAGCGGGTATTGGAATACGCGCTGGAAGAGGCGCAGCGGATGGGCCATGCCTATGTGGGCACCGAGCACCTGCTGCTGGGTCTGTTGCGGTACGAAGAGGGCATGGCGCTGCGCGTGCTGGCCCGTTTGGGCATTTCCAAGGAGCAAATTCGGCGGCAAACCCGGCGCATTCTGCACGAAGGCCCGCGGCCGCGTACCGAGCGGGCCGCGGCCGGACCGCGTGGGCGGCGCGGCGAAAAAGGCCGCAAGACGCCTCTCATTGACCAGTTGGCTACCGATTTGACCGCCCTGGCCGAAGAAGGCAAACTCGACCCCGTCATCGGCCGGGAGAAGGAAATCGAGCGGGTCATTCAGATTCTGGCCCGCCGCACCAAGAACAACCCCGCGCTCATCGGCGAGCCGGGGGTGGGCAAGACGGCCATCGTCGAGGGTTTAGCGCAGCGCATCGTCGAGGGCAACGTGCCCGCGCCCTTGCTGGGCAAGCGGGTGCTGCGCCTGGATGTGGGCTCGCTGGTGGCCGGTACCATGTACCGCGGCCAGTTCGAGGAGCGCCTCAAGCGGGTCATTGACGAACTCAAGGCCTCGGACGCCATCCTGTTCATTGACGAGATGCACATGCTGGTGGGCGCGGGCGCGGCCGGCTCCGCGGTAGACGCGGCCAACATCTTCAAACCCGCGCTGGCCCGCGGCGAAATCCAGGTTATCGGCGCGACCACGCTGGACGAGTACCGCAAGTACATCGAAAGCGACGCCGCGCTGGAACGGCGTTTCCAGCCCGTGTATGTGGACGAGCCCACCGAGGAAGAGGCCGTGGCCATCCTCAAGGGTATTCGCTCGGCCTACGAAGAGCATCACCACCTCACCATCTCGGACGAGGCCGTGGAGGCCGCGGTCAAACTGTCTTCGCGCTATGTGACCGACCGCTACTTGCCCGACAAGGCCATTGACCTCATTGACGAGGCCGCGTCGCGGGTGCGCATGTACAAGAGCCCCGCGGCCCAGAAGTCCAAGGAAATCGTGGACAAACTGCGCAAGGTGCGGGCCGAGTATGCCCTGGCCCTGGAAAACAATCGCCAGGACGAGGTACAGCGCCTGCAATACGAAGAGCAGGAACTGCAGCAGCAGTTGGAGGCCCTGCGCACCGGCTGGGACCGGGCCTCGAGCCCCACGGTCACCGCGGAGGACATCGCGGAAGTGGTGTCCATGTGGACCGGCATCCCGGTGGCCCAAATCTCCGAGAGCGAGTCGGAGCGCTTGCTCAAAATGGAGGAAGAACTGCAGAAGGTCATCGTGGGCCAGGAAGAAGCCATCAAGGCCATCGCCAAAGCCGTGCGCCGGGCTCGGGCCGGGCTCAAGGACCCGCGGCGGCCCATCGGCTCGTTCATCTTCCTGGGCCCCACGGGCGTGGGCAAAACCGAGTTGGCCAAGGCTCTGGCCCGCTTCCTGTTCGGCAGCGAGGACGCGCTCATCCAGATTGACATGAGCGAGTTCATGGAGCGCCACACGGTGAGCCGCCTGGTGGGCGCGCCGCCGGGGTATGTGGGCTACGAAGAGGCCGGTCAACTCACCGAGTCGGTACGACGACGGCCGTACTCCATCGTGGTCTTCGACGAAATCGAGAAGGCCCACCCCGAGGTCCACAACATGCTGCTGCAAATTCTGGAAGAAGGCCACCTGACCGACGCCAAAGGCCAGAAAGTGGACTTCCGCAACACCATCATCATCATGACCAGCAATGTGGGCGCGGACATGATTAAGCGCCAGGGTGGGCTGGGCTTCGCACTCAAGCGCGATGAACAACTGGAGGCCGAACTCCAGTACAAGGAGATGCGCAAGAAGTTGCTGGACGCGCTCAAGCGGGTTTTCCGGCCCGAGTTCCTCAATCGGGTGGATGCGGTCATCGTCTTCCACGCGCTCACGCCCGAGCACATCCGGCGCATTGTGCACCTGGAGTTGGACAAAGTGCGCGCGCGTCTGGCCGAGCACCACATGCATCTGGAAGCCACGCCCGAGGCCGTGCAGGAGTTGGCCCGCCTGGGTTACGACCCCGAAATGGGCGCGCGTCCCTTGCGGCGGGTCATCCAGCAGCAGGTGGAAGAGCCCATCTCGGACGGCATCCTGGCCGGCCGCTTCCGCGAGGGCGACACCATCGTGGTGGATGTGGAGCCCGGCGAAGACGAGGCTCGCATTGTGCTGCGGCGCCAGGCCCCCGAAGCCGAGCCCTCGGCCTCTGAGGGGGGCGAGGAGCCCGCGCACGAAGAAGCCGCGCCCGCGTGACCGGGCCAACGGAGGCCGCCCGGCCTCTCGTCCTCAGGGGGCGAGAGGCCCCTTTTTTGTCCGTTTCCGGCGTTGTGGAGGAGGCTACCGCATGAGCGAAATTTTCGTGTCCACCCACCCCATCGTGCTGCACGAACTCAGCGTGCTGCGCGACCGGAACACGCCCCCGGCCGTGTTTCGGCAGGCCTTGCATCGGGTGGCGCTGGCCTTGTTGCAAGCGGCCACCGGCGACCTCGACACCCGCAAGGTCATCGTGCAAACGCCCCTGGAAAGCGCCGAGGGCCTGGCCTTGAATGTGCGGGTGGGCCTGGCGCCCATTTTGCGGGCCGGCCTGGGCATGGTCGAGGCCGGCCTGACCTGGTTGCCGCAGGCCGAGGTCTGGCACTTAGGCTTCTATCGTGACGAGACCACGCTGCAGCCGGTGAAGTATTACAGCCCGTTGGGCACGCGTCCCCTGCCCGAGGTTATGATTGTCCTCGACCCCATGCTGGCGACCGGCGGCTCGGCCGTGGCCGCGGTGAACGAACTGCGCCGTCATGGCGCGCGGCGAGTCAAGTTCGTCGGCGTGTTAGCCGCGCCCGAGGGCATCGCCCGGCTGCGCGAGGCGCACCCCGAGGTCCAGATTTACCTGGCCGCGGTGGACCGGGCTCTGAACGAACACGGCTACATCCTGCCCGGCCTGGGTGATGCGGGTGACCGGCAGTTCGGCACCGCCTGAGCCCACTCTGGTGGGACACCACCCAATCGTATGAATCGGCATTCTTTCAACTGTGGGGAGGTGTCCCATGAGACGGATATTCGCACATTGGCCCCGGCGCCTGGCGTGGCTGGGGGTGAGTGTGGGCGTGCTGCTGGCGTTGAGCGCCTGTCGCCCCGCGGCGCCACCCACTTCGGACCTGGCCCAGGATTTGCTGGCCACCCAGGTGTCGCTGGCCCTGACGCAAACCGCGGTGGTTGCCGCGGCCCCTGCCCTGCCGTCGGCGTTGCCCAGCCCGACGCCGCTGCTGCCTACGCCGACGGCCCTGCCCATCCCCACCGCGTCGCCGACCGCGGCCCCCACGGCGGTCCCGACCGCGGTGCCCACCTTGCCGCCGCCGCCCTACGATGGGCCTTGCACGCCCGAATTGACCACCTCTGATGTGACCCCCACCTGGGGCGATTGGGATTCGTATCGGGGCTATCGCACCGATGGCCTGGTGCTGCCCGTTACGAGATATCGTACCTTTGCGCTGGACCTCGATAACTTGTGGGGAGGGCGCGGCTTTGGCATAGAAGTGTATGACCAGGTCGAGCCGGGGCATCTGGTGTTCTTCGTCTTGCGTCAGGTGTGTCACGATTATGGGGAAGTGACGGATGTGTTGGTCATGCCCAAGCCCGGTCGGAACCAGTCCATCTTGCTGACGCCCCGTCGGTACGAATACTCCAACGAGTTCTTCGAACCATCCGTGGCCGAAAATCCGATGGGCATGTTGGGGCTGGTCCTGGACATCGAATGCTCAACCCCGCCGGCCCCCTTTACCTTGCTTCAGGTGCAGGTGGACCCCGCGATTTTGCCTCCTACCTTTGATGAAGAGATCCGCGTGCCGGTGCAGGTGACGCAGGGCTGGTGGTTGGATGTCGCGGCCACGCAGCGCTTTCAACCGGTAGACCCGCACATATATGGCGCGTGTGAGGTTTACCTTGGGCTTGGGTAGAGTGGAGCGCCGCGGGCGGTTCCTTTTGTGGGGAGGTGTCCCATGAGCCGAGTTTTCGCGCGTTGGCCCCGGCGCCTGGCGTGGCTGGGGATAAGTGTAGGTGTGCTGCTGGCGCTGAGCGCCTGCGCCCCCGCGGCGCCGCCCACTTCGGACCTGGCCCAGGATTTGCTGGCCACCCAGGTGTCGCTGGCCCTGACGCAAACCGCGGTGGTTGCCGCGGCCCCCGCCCTGCCGTCGGCGTTGCCCAGCCTGACGCCGCTGCTGCCTACGCCGACGGCCCTGCCCATCCCCACCGCGTCGCCGACCGCGGCCCCCACGGCGGTCCCGACCGCAGTGCCCACCTTGCCGCCGTCGCCCTACGATGGGCCCTGCACGCCCGAATTGACCACCTCCGATGTGACCCCCACCTGGGGCGATTGGGATTCGTACCGGGGCTATCGCTTCTCGGGCAAGGTCCTGGAGGGCCTGGATGTGCCCTACACGGGCTTCTTGCTGCCCGCCGGCGAAGGGCTGCCCGAGGGCTTTGCCATGGAGGTGTACGCCTTAGAGACGCCGCGGCAGTTGGTGATTTTTGCCGAACGGCTGGTGTGCTACCAGGGCCCGCATCCCTACTTCGAGGTTACCGATGTGCTGGCGCTGCCGACGCCCGCCATGTATCAGGCGTTGAGCATTGGCCCCGGCCTTTATGCCCACGAGGCAGACGGCATGGGCACAAGTTTCTGGGGCGATGCCCGGCCGGAGAACCCGATGGCCTTTTTGGGGTTGGTTTTGGGCGTGGATTGTACGCCGCCTGTACCGCGCGTGAGTGTGGTGCAGATGGAGGTGGACCCGGCCGTGCTTCCGGCCGTGTACACGCCCGAAACCCGGATCCCTGTGCAGGTGACGCAGGCCTGGTATTTCGACGCCGCGGGCTCCCAGCGGCTGGTGCCGTTGGACAGCAGTGCCTGGACCTGTCAGACGACTTACGGGCCGTAGGTCGGGCTATGCATCCCGCTTGAGCAGGCGCTCGGCCAGGGCGCGCAGCGCGGCGTGGGCTTGCGGGTCGGCTGCGGGGGCGGCGTCCAGGGCCGCGTGGGCGCGTTGGGTCCACGCCTGGGCCTGGGCCGTGGTGTAGTCGCGCGCGCCGGCATCGGCAAGCAGCGCGGCCAGGCGCGGGGCTTCGTCCTCGCGGATGGCCCCCTGGGCCCAGCGCCGCGCGAACGCGGACCCGCGCTGCCGCAGCCCGTAGAGCACGGGCAGGCTGTTCTTGCGGGCCACCAGGTCGCTGGCCGTGGACTTGCCCGTGCGGGTTGGGTCCCCCCAGACGCCCAGGTAGTCGTCCCACACCTGAAAGGCCAGCCCCAGGGCCCGGCCAAACTGCCCATACGCGGCGGCCTGCTTGGGGCCGAGCCCGCCCGTGTATGCGCCCAGCAGCGCGGCGGTCTCCAGCAGGGCCGCGGTTTTGCCTTCCACCATCGGCCAATACGCGTCTTCGTCCAGGTCCGTGCGGCCTTCGTAGGCCAGGTCCAGGTGTTGGCCCTGGGTCAGCCGCAGGCATGCCGTGGCCAGCAGCGCGGTGGGCGGCTCGGAGCAGGCCGGGTTGGGGGCCAGGTCGGCCAACGCGCGAAAGGCCAGCGCGAACAGCGCGTCGCCGGCGTTGATGGCCTGGGCCACGCCCCACAGGTGCCACACCGTCGGGCGACCACGGCGCAGGGGGCTTTGGTCCTGGATGTCGTCGTGCAGCAGCGAGAAGTTGTGGATGAACTCCACCGCGGCCGCGGCCGGAAGCGCGGGTTCCCACACGCCCCCCGCGGCCTGGGCCGTGAGCAGCGTCAGCCAGGGGCGCACCCGTTTGCCGCGCGCCCGCGGTCCGGCCCCGCGGCCTTCCCAGCCCATGTGATAGGCCACCATGCGGGCCAGCGCCGCGGGCCGGATGTGGCGTTCCACATAGCGTTGCAGCGTGGCTTCCAGCGCGGGCAACATGGCCTCGCGATAGGTCTGGAGCAGGGCTTCGGTCATGCTTCACCTCGCGGCGACAATGACGGCAGCGGCGGCAAGGGCCCGGCCGCAC
>WGAK01000239.1 GCA_015494815.1 Anaerolineales bacterium
AGGCGAGGGCGCGGGGCGGGCCGTGGCCGTGGGCGGCCGCGCGGTGGGCGTGCCCGGCCGGGGGTCCAGGCGCGTCGGCCGCGGCAGCGAGATGGCGAACAAGGGGTCGAGCACGGCCATGAGCACGGCGATGACCAGACTGAAGAGCAGGCCCCGGCCCCACCAGGTGTGCAGCCAGGCCGTCAGGCGATGCCGCATGCGGCTTCTCCTCCATCCGGGGACGCGACGCGTCCCGTGGCTTCACCAACAACAACCCCTGCCCGAGGCAGGGGATACGCTCAGCGGGGTTTGCGGGCCAGCACGCCAAAGGCTTGCGGCACGGGCTTGACCTTGGCGAACCCCGCGGCGCGCAGGCGCTCCATGACGCTGCGGGTGAGGTTGCGGCCCATTTTGGTCTCCTGACTGCCCACATAGTGGAACAGCCGCCCGCCCGGCTTGAGCACCCGATACAGTTGCGCGTAGAACGCCGCGCCATAAAGTTCACCGGCCAGCGCGAACTGGGGCGGGTCGTGCAGCACGGCCGAGAAGAAATCCGCCGGCAGGCCGGCCACCAGCCGGGCCACATCGGCCTGCACCACCCGCACCCGCGGGTGGGCAAACGCGGGCGCCGACCACGGATTGCGGCGGGCCAGGGCCAGCACCGCGGGGTCCAGTTCCACGCTGAGCACCCAATCGGCCGTGCGCGCGGCCTGCAACGCGGAGTAGCCCAGGCCGAAGCAGGTGTCCAGCACCCGGCCTCGGGGGTGCAGGGCCCGCACTTTGGCTTGCGTGTCGCGCCAGGGGTCGGTGTTCCGCACCCGATGCATGGGGATGCCCGAAAGCAGCATGGTGGGCGCGCGGCCGGTGGGGTAAAGGGAGACCACCCGGCCGGTCAGGTCCGAGAAAGCCCGCACCCGCTCCCAGGTCGAGCCCCCGGCCCAGGCGAACACCGCGTTGGGGTGCGCCAGTATCTCCTGGGCCTGGTCCCAGGCCAGCCGCGCGCCCCCCGGGAAGCGCACCCCCGCCTCATCCAGGGCCACGGTCACCTGGGTGCGGCCCAGGTCGGGAGTGACCTGCACCTGGCCGCGGCCCTGGCGATAGGCGCGCGTCAGGGTCTGCACCTCGTAGTGCGAGAGCATCGGCGGGCCGCTCATGGGGTCCTGCATCCCGCCTCAGGCCGAAGCCTGGGCCGACGAGTAGGAGGCCTCTTGGGACGAAACCAGCGTGAGCCCCTGACCATCGGGCGTCACATCCACCTGCACCGTATCGCCGGCCTGGAACTCGCCGGCCAGCAAGGCCACGGCCAGAGGGCCTTCCACCTGCTTCTGGATGAGTCGCTTGAGGGGCCGGGCACCAAAGGTGGGGTCGTGGCCGTGTTCGGCCAGCCAGGCCGCGGCCGCGGGCGTGACTTGCAGATGCAGGCCGTGCTCGGCCAGGCGCTGGGCCACTTCGCGCAGGCGCAGGGCCACGATGCCCTGCATGGCCTCGGACGACAGGGGCGAGAACATGATGACTTCGTCAATGCGGTTGAGGAACTCGGGCCGGAAGGTCTCTTTGAGGGCCTTCTCGATTTTCTGCTGGGCCTGCCGCTCCTCCTGGTCTGCGGTGGCGCCCAAGAAGCCCAGGCTGCCGCCGTGGCGCACGAATTCGGTGCCCAGGTTGCTGGTCATGATGATGATGGTGTTGCGGAAGTCCACGGTGCGGCCCTGGCCGTCGGTCAGGCGGCCTTCGTCCAAAATCTGCAGCAGCGCGTTCCACACCTGCGGGTGCGCCTTCTCGATTTCGTCGAACAGGATGACCCGATAGGGCCGACGGCGCACGGCCTCGGTCAACTGGCCGCCCTCTTCGTAGCCCACATAGCCCGGCGGCGCGCCGAACAGCCGCGAGACCGTGTGCTCTTCGCGGAACTCGCTCATGTCCACCCGCAGCAGCGCGTCTTCGTCGTCGAAGAGGAATTCGGCCAGGGCCTTGGCCAATTCGGTCTTGCCCACGCCCGAAGGCCCGATGAAGATGAACGAGCCGATGGGCCGGCGGGGGTCCTTGAGCCCCGCGCGCGCCCGCCGAATAGCGTCGGCCAGGGCGCGGATGGCTTCGTCCTGACCCAACACCCGTTGGCTCAGGTGGTCTTCCATGTGCAGCAGTTTCTGCCGTTCGCTGGCCAGCAGTTGCGTCACGGGGATGCCGGTCCACTGGGCCACCACCTCCGCGATGGCGTTGGCATCCACCACCTCGTCCAACTTCTGTTCCGCTTCCCACGCGGCGCGGCGCCGCCGAAAGATGCTCTCCAGGCGCAGGCGTTCGGCTTTGAGCCGGGCCGCGAGTTCGTAATCGCGCTCCTGCCCGGCCTGCTCTTCCTCCGCGGTCAGGCGCTTGATTTCGTTGCGCAGGCGCTTCAGGTCGGGCGGCAGCGAGTTGAGCGCCACCCGGCGCTTGGCCGCGGCCTCGTCCATCAGGTCAATGGCCTTGTCGGGCAGTTTGCGGTCGGGCACATAGCGGTCCGCGAGTTTGACCGCGGCCTCCAGCGCGTCGTCGGTGAAGCGCACGCCGTGGTGGGCCTCGTAGCGGTCCCGCAGGCCCTGGAGCATGCGCACGGCCATCTCCAGGTCCGGCTCTTCCACATACACGGGCGCGAAACGGCGCTCCAGCGCGGCGTCCTTCTCGATGTACTTGTGGTACTCCTCGGGCGTGGTCGCGCCGATGCACTGCAACTCGCCCCGGGCCAACGCGGGCTTGAGCATGTTCGACGCGTCCAGCGGCGCGCCCTGGGCCGCGCCCGCGCCCACCACCGTGTGCAGTTCGTCAATGAAGAGGATGATTTCGCCTTCGGAGCGCTTGACCTCGTCCATTGCGGCCTTGAGCCGCTCTTCGAACTCGCCCCGAAAGCGCGAACCGGCAATCATGGCGCCCAGGTCCAGGGCCAGCACCCGCTTGCCTTCCAGCATCTCGGGCACATCGCCGGACACGATTTTTTGGGCCAGGCCCTCGACGATGGCGGTCTTGCCCACCCCGGCTTCGCCGATGAGCACGGGGTTGTTCTTGGTGCGCCGGGCCAAAATCTGCATCACCCGCAAAATCTCGTCTTCGCGGCCGATGACGGGGTCCAGTTTGCCTTCTCGGGCCATTTGGGTCAAATCGCGGGCATATTTTTGCAACATACGATAGCGGGCCTCGGCCCGGCGGTCGGTCACCCGCTGGCCGCCGCGCACCTGCTGGATGGCTTCCATGACCCGCGGGCGGGTGATGTTGAACTCTTGCAGCAGGCGGGCCGTGGCCGTACCCCGTTCGGACAAAATCGCCAGGAAGAGATGCTCGGTGGAGATGAACTCGTCTTGCAGGTTGTTGGCCTCCCGGTGGGCCCACTCGACGATGCGCTTAACCCGGGGCGTGATGAAAATCTGCCCCGCGCCCCGGCCGTAAATGCCCACCTTGGGCGAGGTGCGCAGGATGTAGTCCAGCCGGTCTTTGAGCGTGGCGACCTGCACGCCCAACATCTCGACGATTTTGGGCACCACGCCGTCGGGCTGGTCCAGCAGCGCCAGCAAGATGTGCTCGGTGTCAATTTGGGTGTGGCCGTAGCGCTGGCTCAACTCGGCCGCGCGCTGGGCCGCCTCTTGGGCTCGTTCCGTAAATCGTTCAAACCGCATGGTTGGTCCATCCGTGGGGAAAATGGGGAAAAGGCGCGGCCGAAGCCGCGGCGTCGCCTTTATTATAGCAGATGCCGCGGCCGGGGGTGGTATACTGGCCTTCCGGCGAACCCGGTTGCGGCGCGCAGCCGCAACAGACCGGCCGCGGAGACCGCGGCAGGCCCTGAATGGAGGTCGCACTCATGCGCAAGCGTTCGCCCTGGAGACTCGGTCCGCGCGGGCTGGGATGGCTGGTCGGGGGGCTGGTGGTGCTGCTGGCCGCGTGCAGCGCGCCCGGGCCCGTGGTGCGCACGGTGGTGGTCACCGCGGTCAGCACGCCCGTGGTGCAGGTGGGCGTGACCACCTGCACCA
>WGAK01000240.1 GCA_015494815.1 Anaerolineales bacterium
CGGCCGAGTTCACGCTCACCTTGTCGGCCCCGGCCAGCAGCAAACGCCGCATCTGGGCCACCGAGCCGATGCCGCCCCCCACGGTGAAAGGCATGAAGACCTGGTCGGCCACCTGGGCCACCAACTCCACGGTGGTGGCCCGGCCCTCGGGTGTGGCCGAGATGTCCAGGAAGACCAGTTCGTCCGCGCCTTGCTCGTCGTACAGGCGGGCCTGGGCCACGGGGTCGCCTGCGTCGCGCAGATTCTCGAAGTGCACGCCCTTGACCACCCGGCCGTCTTTGATGTCCAGACAAGGGATGATGCGCTTGGCCAGCATATGCGCCTCCGGCACGAGGATGCCCGCCATTATACCCACATCCCCGGCCCGTGATACAATTTCGGCCGCACGATTTTCCACCCAGGAGGCACCATGCGCACCGTGACCCTGTCGCGCCTGGCCTGGGCCGTGGCCGCGCTGTTCCTGGCCTTGGGGCTGGGGGGATGCGGCTCCGCCGCGGCCGAGGCGCCGGCCCAACCCGACATCCTCCTCGCCACCACCACCAGCACCTACGACTCGGGCCTGCTGGATTTCTTGCTGCCCATTTTCGAACAAGAGACGGGTTACACCGTCAAGGTGGTGGCGGTGGGCACGGGTAAGGCCCTGCGTATGGGGCAAGAGGGCAACGCGGATGTGCTGCTCACCCACGCGCCCCAGGCCGAGCGCGCCCTGGTCGAGGCCGGCGATGTGGTGGACTATCGCCTGGTGATGTACAACGACTTCGTCATCGTGGGCCCGGCCGAGGACCCCGCGGGCGTGCGGGCCGCCGGCCGAGCCACCGACGCGCTGCAACGCATCGCCCAGGCCGAGGCGCTGTTCGTCTCCCGGGGCGACGATTCGGGCACCCACAAGAAGGAACGCGCCCTGTGGCAGGCCGCGCGCGGCGCGGTACCCCAGGGTGAGCCCTGGTACCTGGAATCGGGCGAGGGCATGGGCGCGACGCTGCGCATCGCCTCAGAGCGGGGCGCTTACACCCTCACCGACCGGGGCACCTACCTGGCCCTGCGCGACACGCTCAACCTGGACATCGTGTTCGAAGGCGACCCCGCGCTGCGCAACATCTATCACATCATGCGCGTGAACCCCGAGAAATGGCCCCAGGTGAACGCCGAGGGCGGGAAGGCGCTGGTGGCCTTCTTCGTCGCACCCGAGACCCAGGACCTCATCGCGGCATACGGTGCGGACAAGTACGGCCAGCCGCTGTTCTTCCCCGCGGCCGACAAGACCGAAGCCGAACTACTGCAAAACCCGTAAGGCAGGGTGGGTGGCAGGGGGTCCAGGGACGACGAGGAGAGCCCGGCATGGAAACGTTGTGGCGCGGCCTGCTGGAGGCCCTGCATTTGCTGCTCAGCGGTGACCCGGAAATCTGGGCCATCACCTGGCGCTCGTTGCGCATCTCGGGGCTGGCGACGGTGCTCAGTCTGGTGGTCGGCTTGCCCGTGGGCACCTGGATGGCATTGCGCCCCCGGCTGCCGGGCCGCCGCCTGTGGTTCAGCGTGGTGCACACGGGCATGGCCCTGCCGCCGGTGGTGGTGGGCCTGGTGGTGGCGCTGTTCCTCTGGCGCAGCGGCCCCTTAGGCGACCTGGGCTGGATGTACACCCCCACCGCGATGGTCATCGCGCAGTGGATTATCGCCACGCCCATGGTGGTGGGCCTCACGGCCACGGCTTTGCAGCAGCAGGACGCGCGGCTGCGCTGGCAACTGCTGGGCCTGGGCGCGTCGCGCTGGCAACTCATCGTCTTGCTCTGGCGCGAGGCGCGTCTGCCCCTGCTGGCGGCCATCATCGCCGGCTTCGGCAGCGTCATCTCCGAGGTGGGCGCGTCGCTCATGGTAGGCGGCAACTTGCGCCGTAGCACCCGGGTGCTCACCACCGCCATCGTGCTCGAGACCCGCCGGGGCGAATTCGACCGGGCCATCGCGCTCAGCGTCATCTTGCTGGCCCTGGCCTTTGCCGTCAATTACGCGCTCACCTGGTTGCAGCAACACGACGAGGAGCCCGAGCCGTGACCGCGCCGCTGCTCACCCTGCACCAGGCCGTGGTCGCTCGCGGGCGCCGCGCGGTGCTGCACGTGCCCCACCTGGAGGTGTTCCCCCGGGAGGTGCTCACGGTCATCGGCCCCAACGGCGCGGGCAAGACCACGCTGTTGCTGGCCCTGGCCGCGCTGTTGCCCCTGCAGCAGGGGGAACTGCGCTTTCGCGGCCGGCCGGTCACCCCCACGCGGGCGCTGGCTTACCGCCGCCGCATCGCGGTGGTGCTGCAAGAACCGCTGCTGCTGCGGGGCTCGGTGTACGACAATGTGGCCCTGGGGTTGCGGCTGCGGGGGCTGCGCGAACCCGACCTGCAGGCGCGCATCCAACCCTGGCTGCGTCGGCTGCACATCGAGCACCTGGCCCAACGCCCCGCGCGGCGGCTTTCGGGCGGCGAGGCCCGGCGGGTCAGCCTGGCCCGGGCCCTGGTGCTGCAGCCCGACATCCTCTTCCTCGATGAGCCCTTCAACGCCCTGGACACGCCCACCCGCAACCAACTGCTGGGCGACCTGCAGGCCCTCTTCCAGGCCGAAGGCATCACCGCGGTCTACATCACCCACGACTTCGGCGAGGCCCTGGCCTTGGGCCAACGGGTGGCCGTGGTCATGGACGGCCGCCTGCAGCAGGTCGGCACGCCGCAACAGGTGTTCAGCGCGCCGCGCGATGTGCGCGTGGCCCGCTTCGTGGGCGTCGAAACCGTGCTGCCGGGCCAGGTGGTGCAGCAGGCCACGGGCTACCTGCGCCTGCGCCTGGACGCGGGCTGGGAGATGGAAGCCGTGGGCCATCTGCCGCCGGGCGCGCGGGTGTACGCCTGCCTGCGGCCCGACCAAATCACCGTGTGGCGCGCGGAACCACCCCAGGCATCCAGTGCGCGCAACCGCTGCCGGGGCCGCGTGCAGCAACTCACCCCGTTGGGCCCGGTGGTCAAGGTGGTGGTGGATTGCCACGGCGGGACCGTGGTGGCGCATGTCACCCAGCCCTCGGCCGCGAGCCTGGGGCTGGCCGTGGGCGTGCCCGTGTGGCTGACCTTCAAGGCCAGCGCGGTGCACCTCATTCCGCGCTGAAAGCCCC
>WGAK01000241.1 GCA_015494815.1 Anaerolineales bacterium
CGCCTTTGTACATCTCCTGATAGAGATGGCAGTAATACGGGCCGCTGGCATCAGGGCTTTCCCGCAACTGCGTCGCGAGGGGGCATTTCGTCCAGTGGCAGGTGACTTCGTGCGCGCTGGCGGAAATCTCGATTTTGCCGTGAATCCCCAGCAGATTGTGTAGGAAATCAATGATGCGCGAAAGACTGCGGGCATCATTGGGGTTGATGGATAAAAAGTCGGCGGTCTGGGCGGCGATTTCTTCGCCCAATTCATACTGCGATCGCAGTGCTCGCTGCATATCCAGACTGCCCTGCGTCACCACCACCCGCATCAGACGGGCAATCATCTCGGCGTGAATCTGGTTGGCAAGGTGGCGTTTCAGCGCTTCCGGCAAGGGGAGCCCGCGCGCCGTCCACCATTTGGCGATTTTCTTTTGAAGCGGATGTCTTTCAAAATAGGCGTAGAGAGTGAATTTCACGGAAGTTTCTCCTTACCCCGGCTACATCCTGTAACGCGCCTTGCGGCGCGCGGGCCGGGTGTTTGTGTGATTCCGGCGCAATCGCGGGATGTTTTTGCGTTCGCGACGCGGGATGAGCATCCCGTACGCCTCCCCGAGGGCGGCTTGTCCATCCCAGTCCCGCCCCGCGGCGATGCCGAGATTGACCGTCGAACGGTAGCGCGTGGCGAGAAGCGGCCTCGCCCAGGATGGCGGCGCGGTGCGGACTTCGGCCGCGCTCGGCGTGAACGGTGCCCTCAACCCTCCATGGGTGCAGGCGGTACGCCGCGCTCAGTCCGGCGATTCCCGCCCCGATGACGAGGACGCGCGGCTTCACAGCGCCCCCATGCGTGCCAGCATGGCGCGGATTTCCGTCTCGAAGAAAGAATCCACAGTGCCAGGCTCTGCCACGGCGCTGAAATGCCCGTAGAGTTCCAACGAAACCAGGCCGTGGATATGCGCCCAACTTGCCAGCGCAAAATAAATCACGGCGGGGTCGCCCCGGTAGCCGAATTTATTCACCCAGGCGCGAATCATCTCCGGCTCGCTGGTGAACGCGCCGCTCGTCTTCACCACACCGGCCCGCCAGGCGGCATCCAGCACGTCAATCAAGACGGCCATGGCACCCTCGGCTGCCGGGCCGATGATTTCCATCGGGGGGCAGTAATTGGGGATGGGGGTGCCGAAAATCAAATTGTACTCTTCGGGATGCGTCAGCGCCCAGGCGCGATATGCCCGCGCCGCGGCCAAAATGCGCCCAACATGGGAAGTTTCGTCCACGGCCTGGGAAGCACGCATGGCATCCCGCAACGAGTTGTAAGCATCCACAATCAGCGCGGTGACCAGCGCGTCGCGGTTGGGGAAATAGTGATAGATGGCCGGGGCGGTGATACCCAACTCGCGGGCGATGGCGCGCAGCGAGAGCGCTGCTGCTCCTTTCTGGGCGATTTGCTTGCGGGCCGTCTCTTTGATGGCCGTTTCCAGATTGGGGTGTTGTTCAGACTGTTTGGGACGAGCCATAGCCGCTTCCTTAACTAAACGGCGTAAGTTTACACTGTTTAGCCGGAGGTGTCAAGAACATCGGGCAAGAGAGGCCGCAGCACAAGGTGAGGGTCGTGCTGTGGCAAAAAGCGGTGGAGCCGCTTGTGGGCCGCGAACGCGGTCAGGCGCACCGAGCGCACCCGCAGGATGGCCGCCAGGATTTCCGTTGCTTGACGGCCCGCCCGTTCGGCGTCAACAGATGGCGGGTGAGCCCGCGCGTTGAGATGCCTTTATACTTAAGCACGGGGAACCTCCTTAATTGGGAGATGCGGCGTCTCTTAAAAATCGGCCGCCCGGAGGTTTCCCCTTTGTCCCAACTCGTGTCCGAACATAGGAGGCCGCCATGGCGACGGATTTCATCCAGGTGCTGACCACGGTAGACGACGAGGCGCGGGCCCACGACCTGGCGCGGGCCGCGGTGGAAGCCCGTTTGGCCGCGTGCGGGCAGGTGTTGGGCCCCATGCGCAGCGTTTATTGGTGGCAGGGGCAGGTCGAAACCGCAACCGAGTGGCTGGTGCTGCTCAAGAGCCGTCGCGATTTGTACCCCGACCTGGAGGCCCTGTTGCGCCGCGAGCATCCTTATGACACGCCCGAGATTCTGGCCGTGCCCATCGAGGCCGGGCTGGACGCCTATTTGACCTGGATGCAACGCACCTTGCGCCCCCGCTCGAGCCCGCGGCCGTTGTAGCCCGCGTGAGTGGTATACTTCCTCTGGCTTCGCCCCCTCCGGCCGACGCCGCGCGCGTCGGCCGGGGCGCGTGGGCGCGGCGGCAATTCAGCCCAGGAGGGGCAACATGATGAACAGGGCGTTTTGGACGCGCGGTCGGCTGGCCGCGGCGTTGGTGGTTGTGCTGACACTGGCCGGTGGCCTGGGATGGTACCTGGTGGCCGGTCGTGGCCCGGCCGCGGCCGAGCGGACCGTGCTGGAACGGATGCTGGACGGCTGGACCCGTTGGAACTCGGTGGCCGGTGAGGCCGTGGTGCTCTTCATTGACGAAACCGGCCAGCAGCAAGGTTTTCGTGAGCGTTTCATCGTCCAAAAGCCCTTCATGGCCCGTTTCGAGGTCCTGGACTACGACGGCGAGGTGGTGCAGGGTGTGTGGATGACCGACGGGGTGACCACCTATTTCTTCCGCCCCGGCCAGGGGTACCAGGAGGACGACTTGCCCCAACACCTGGACGAAAAAGAAGAGCGGTTGCCCCGCACCTGGCGCGCCCTGCCGCGCGGCCAGGAGGTGCAGCACCCCTTCCAGGCCGCGATTCCCTCGCCCGTGGCCCAATTCGTCTTCCCCCTGCAATTCGTGCGCAAAGACGCGCAGGTGCACTATCGCCTGGAAGAAGAGACCGCCCTGTTGGACCGCCCGGTGTGGATTCTGACTATCGTGGACGGCGACATCGAGGAACGTTTGTGGGTGGACCAGCAAACCGGGGTGGTGCTGCGCTATGTGCAGTTGGTGAAGGGCCAGCCGCGGGTGCGGTATGAGGTGCTGCTGTTCGTGGTGGATGAGCCGTGGGACCCGGTGTGGTTCGCACCTAAAGAAGGGCAAAGTGTCGAGTAGCCAAACGCGTGTTGCGGTGTTGTCATATATGGTTTTGGACATAGGTGATATTTGGCATTCATGCCGGTTTAACACTGGGCTGGAGCGCGCGTCCGTGGTAAAATGCGGAGCGTTCGCGAGCCCGCAACATCGTTGAAGCCAGGAGCAAGGCTATGGATTCGACCTGGGTGTTTATTGGCGTGTTTTTCGCGTTGGCGCCGTTGCTGGCGGCCGCGCCTATCGTCATCGGGCATTACCTGGGCCCGAGCAAGCCCAATCCCATCAAAAACGATGTGTATGAATGCGGTTTGAAGACCGTGGGCGACGCCTGGGTGCGCTTCAAGGTGCAATATTACCTGTTCGCCCTGGTCTTTTTGATTTTCGATGTGGAGTTGGTCTTCCTGTACCCCTGGGCCGTGGCCTATGACATGTTGCCTACCTTCGCGGTGCTGGAGGGCCTGCTCTTCATTGTCATGTTGTTGGCCGCGCTGGTGTACGCGTGGAAGCGTGAGGCGCTGGATTGGTACGATTAGGACGGATGGCGATGGCATCCGTCCTATTTTGTGGACGCCCGGAGGAAGGGTAAATGGCCTTTCTGCAAGATCCTACCCTCATCGTCGAATGGCTGCGTCAACTGTTGCTGGGCTGGGGCCTCTCGCCGGCGTTGACCAGCCTGGCGCTGTATGTGTTGGGCGCGCTGGCCCTGGCCACGGGCCCTTTGCTGTGGGTGATTTTCCTCATCTGGTTCGAGCGCAAGGCGGTGGCGCGCATTCAAGACCGCCTGGGGCCCAACCGGGTGGGCAAGTATGGCCTGCTGCAACCGTTCGCGGATGTGCTCAAGTTGCTGACCAAAGAGGACATCATCCCGGCCAAGGCCGACAAGTTTCTATACTGGATGGCCCCCATTTTGTCGCTGGCCGGGGTGCTGCTGCTGTGGCCCGCGGTGCCGTTGGGTAAGGGCATCGGCGGCAATGTGAATGTGGCGGTGCTGTACCTGGTGGCCGTGGGCACGCTGAGCACCTTCGCCATTCTGGTGGCCGGTTGGTCGGCCAACAACAAATACGCGCTGCTGGGCGCGTTCCGCACGGTGGCCCAGATGATTTCCTACGAGGTGCCCATCGTGCTGGCGCTGCTGGTGCCCGTGCTGTTGGCCCGCAGCATGAATTTGCAAGCCATCGTGGCCGCGCAGGATGTGTGGTTCGTGGTCGCGGCGCCTCTGCCGGCCCTGATTTTCTTCGTCGCCAGCATCGCCGAGGTGGGCCGCACGCCCTTCGACTTGCTCGAGGCCGAGTCGGAAATCATCGCCGGTTTCCACATCGAATACTCGGGCATGAAGTTCGCCATGTTCTTCGCGGGCGAGTTTCTGCACGCCTTCACCGTGGGCGTGTTGGGCGCGGTGCTGTTCTTCGGCGGCTGGCGCGGGCCCGGCGCGGAGGCGTACCCCATCCTGGGCCTGTTTTATTTGTGGCTCAAGGCCTTCCTCCTCTACTTCGTCATCGTGTGGGTGCGGGGTACCTTCCCGCGCGTGCGCATTGACCATTTGCTGGACTTCACCTGGAAGTTCCTCACGCCGCTGGCCCTGGTGGTGCTGATGGCCACCGCGGTGCTCGACAAGGCCCTGGTGCGCGCGGGGGCCTGGCCGCGCGCGCTGGGGCTGCTGGTGGTCAACGCCGTGATTTGGCTGCTGGCCCAGCGCTGGCTGCGCAAGGTGGAAAAGCGCCTGGAGCCGCCGATGGTGGCCCAACCTGGGCAATACCCTGTGGCCCGCTACACGCCCCCTGAGCCGCAAGCCGCGGAAGGGGACTGATGAGGCTGTGAAGGAGATACGCGCATGGTGACGACCTTCGTCTTCCTCCTGACCGCGGTGGTGATGTTGGTGGCTGCCCTCATCGCGGTGCTCAAGGACAATCTGGTGCACGCGGCGATGGGCCTGGTGGTCACGCTGTTTGGCACGGCCGTGCTCTTCGTGCTGATGGAAGCCTACTTTTTGGCCGTGGCGCAGGTGGTCATCTATGTGGGCGCCATTGCCATCCTCATCGTGTTCTCCATCATGCTGACCCGGCGGGTGGGCGCAGCGTGGGGCGCGCAGACCAACCCCACCTGGCCTTTCGCGCTGCTGGTGGCGGGGCTGCTCACGGTGCTGGTGACGCGCATGGTGCGCGCCTGGGCGCCCGACCAGGTGCTGCCCGCGGCCGCGGCGGTGCCCGCGGACATCACCGCCCGCCTGGGCGCCGCGCTGGTAGACCCCAACGGCTATGTGGTGCCTTTTGAGGTGGCCTCGGTGCTGCTGCTGGCCGCGCTCATCGGCGCGGTGTATGTGGCCTGGGGCGGGCGCAAAGCCGAGAAGGAAACGCACAAGTAGGCCTGGGAGGTCGGCATGATTCCTCTGTCCTGGTATCTCGTCGTGGCCGCGCTGCTGTTCGGCATTGGCGTGTATGGCGTGCTGGCCCGGAAGAACGCGGTGGCCATTCTCATCGGCCTGGAGTTGATGTTCAACGCGGTGCTGGTGAATGTGCTGGCCTTTTGGCGCTATCTGCAGCCCGGTGAGACCGCGGGCCTGGTGTTCGCAGTGGTCATCTTCGCCGTGGCCGCGGCCGAGGTCGCGGTGGGGCTGGCTCTGTTCATCGCGGTGTACCGCAAGTTCGGTTCGTCGGATGTGGACGACATCAACTTGCTGAAGTGGTGACCGCCAACGCGGTTCGCTCGTCAACCGCTCATTGTCGCTTCGAGGAACGCCTATGGAGACCAAGATTTTGTGGCTGCTGCCCCTCTCGCCCCTGGTGGCCTTCGCGCTCATCGTGCTGTTCGCGCATCGCAATCGGGCGCTGAGCCATACCCTGGCCATCCTCAGCGTGGTGCTGTCGTGGGTCGGGAGTATGTTCGTGTTCTGGCGCGCGCTGCAGGTGGGCGCGGAGCGCCTGGCCGAAGAGCCTTTCCACAGCGTCATCAACTGGCTGCCCGTGGGCGATGGCTTCTTCCGCCTGGGGGTGCAGTTGGACCCCCTGAGCGCGGTGGTGCTGTTCTTCGTGGCCTGGACCATCGTGATGATTTTCATCTACTCGGTGGGCTACCACAACTTCGGCCAGCCCGAAGGGGACCATGACACGAAGGGCCTGCCGCCCCACGGTGCGACGGTGACCCATCACGGGCACAAGCACAAGGTGCCCTCGGTGGAGCCCATGTATTCCCGCTTCTTTGCGTTCGTGTCGCTGTTCGCGTTCGGCATGTATTTGCTGGTGGTGAGCGACAACCTGCTCACCCTGTTCGCGGGCTGGGAAATCATGGGCCTGTGCTCCTTCTTGCTCATCGGCTTCTGGTTCAAGAAGCCTTCGGCCCGAGATGCGGCCATCAAGGCTTTCATGACCACCCGCGTGGGCGATGTGTTCATGTTGCTGGGCCTGGCCTACCTCTACACCCAGGTGGGCTCGCTGCGCTACGCGGCCATCTTCAACCCCGAGACCTTGCACCACCTGGCCACTTCGCCGGCCCCGGCCCTGGGGATGTCGGCCGCGGGGCTCATCGGCCTGCTGCTGTTCATCGGCACGGTGGGCAAGTCGGCTCAATGGCCGCTGCATGTGTGGTTGCCCGACGCGATGGAAGGCCCCACGCCGGTCTCGGCCATGATTCACGCCGCGACCATGGTCTCCGCGGGTGTGTATCTGACCATCCGCATCTTCCCGTTGCTGGCCGCGGCCAACCACGAGGCCGCGTTCACCTCGCCCATGCCCGTGGTGGCCTTCATCGGCGCGTTCACCGCGCTGTTCGCGGCGACCATTGCGGTGGCCCAAAACGACATCAAGCGGGTGCTGGCCTACTCCACCATCTCGCAGTTGGGCTACATGGTGGCCGCGGTGGGCATCGGGGCCTATGTGGCGGCTGCGTTCCACCTGGTGACCCACGCGTTCTTCAAGGCGCTGCTGTTCCTGGGTTCGGGCTCGGTCATTCACGGCATGGAGCACGGCGTGCTGCACACGGGCGAGCATGTGGACCCGCAGGACATGTACAACATGGGCGGCCTGCGCCGCAAGATGCCCATCACTTTCTGGACCTTCCTCATCGGCGGGTTTGCGCTGTCGGGCTTCCCGGTGCTGACCGCGGGCTTCTGGTCCAAGGACGAGATTTTGTCCGAAGCCTTTGGCCTGGGGCATCAGGGCGTGTTCTGGACCCTGGCCGTGGCCGCGTTCCTGACCGCGTTCTACACCATGCGGCAAATCACGCTGACCTTCTTGGGCCGGCCCCGCACCGAGGCTGCCGAGCACGCGCACGAAACGCCCCTGACCATGACCGGCCCGCTCATGGTGCTGGCCGTGTTCGCGGTGGCCTTTGGCTGGGTAGGCGTGCCCGAGCACTTCCCGGTGCTGGGGCACTTGCTGCCGGCCTGGTTCCAGGAATGGGTGGGCGCGACCTTCCACGGCCTCATTCCCGAACACGGCGAGTTGACCTTCTCGTACTTCCCGCTGACCGTATCGCTGGTGGTGGCATTGGGCGGTTTGGCGGTAGGCTGGCTGGTCTATCGCGGCGTGTCGCGGGCCGACCAGCCCGATCCCCTGGAAAGCGTGCTGGGGCCGCTGTACGGCGTGTTGGAGAACAAGTACTACTTCGACGAACTGTATGCTTATCTGCTGGTCAAGCCCGCGTATTGGTTCGGCGCGGTGTTCACCTTCCGCTGGATGGACCGCACCCTGATTGACAACAATCTGCACGCGGTGGCCTATCTGTCGTGGCGTTTGGGCAACTTCCTGCGCAACCGCTTCGACCTGCCCGTGGTCAACGGCCTGGGCGATGCGGTCGCGGAAGGCACCAAGGGCGCGGGGCGGCTGCTGCGCGTGGTGCAGTCGGGCCGGGTGCAGCAGTACATGCTGCTGGCGCTGGTCAATGCCGTCGCGCTGTTGGCCCTGGTGTACTACTTCGTCACCCGCTCGTGACGCGCTCCGGTCGCCCGTCATCATCTCGCAGGGAGTGAAAGCAAGCCATGGACTTCCTGACCAACCACCTGCTCACGCTGATTTTGTTCACGCCACTTGTGGGCGCGCTGGTGCTGGGCTTTCTGCCCAACGACAAGAAGACCATCCGTTGGGCCGGGTTCCTGTTCAGTCTGGTGCCCCTGGCTCTCACGCTGTTGCTGTGGGCGCGCTTCGACTTCGCCCAGGCGGCCGCGTTCCAGTTCCAGGAGCAGGCCACCTGGTACGGGCCCATCCACGCTTCCTATCATCTGGGCGTGGACGGCGTGGCCCTGACCATGGTCCTGCTGACCACCTTCCTGACGCCCCTGGCGCTGCTGGCGTCGTTTTCGGTGGGCGACCGGGTCAAGGTCTACTACATGCTCTTCCTGGCCCTGGAAACGGGCATGTTGGGCGTCTTCCTCTCCCTGGACCTGATGCTGTTCTTCGTGTTCTGGGAGATTGGCCTGGTGCCCATGTTCTTCCTCATCTTCCAGTGGGGCAGCCCCAAGGGTGAGCGTCGTGTGTGGCCGGGCCTCACGGTGCCATCGCGGGTGTATGCCGCGTTCAAGTTCATGATTTACACCATGGCGGGCTCCCTGGGCCTGCTGCTGGCCATTCAGATGCTGGGCGTGGTCACGGGCACTTTTGACCTGCCCACGGTCATCGAGCGGTGGAACCAGGCTTCGGGCACCATCCTGGGCTTCGAAGCCGGCACCCTCAAGGCCGTGGCCTTCTGGGCCTTCGCCATCGCGTTCGCCCTCAAGGTGCCGGTGTGGCCCTTCCATACCTGGCTGCCCGATGCGCACACCGAAGCGCCCACCGCGGGCTCCATGATTCTGGCCGGCGTGCTGCTGAAACTGGGCGCGTTTGGCTTCTTGCGCTTCGTGCTGCCCTTGTATCCTGAGCAGGCCCGTCACTACGCGGTGGCGCTGGCCTTCATGGGCATGATGGCCATCATTTTCGGCGCGTTCGCGGCCTGGGGCCAGGAGGACTTCAAGCGCCTGGTCGCGTACTCGTCGGTGAACCACATGGGCTTCGTGGTGCTGGCCATCGCGGCCGCGGCCTGGGCCGCGGGCACCGAGCACGCCACCATCGCGCTCAACGGCGCGGTGCTGCAGATGTTCAACCACGGTCTCACGGCCGCGGGCATGTTCTTCCTGGTGGGGGCCATCTATGAGCGGGCCCACACCCGCGAGTTGAAGAAATTCGGCGGTCTGTTCGGGCACATCCCCGTGTATGCGGGCGTGTTGGTCTTCACTTCCATGGCCTCGCTGGGGTTGCCGGGCCTCAACAGTTTCGTGTCCGAGTTCCTCATCGTGCGGGGCGCGTGGCCGGTGTTCAACCTGTTCACGACCCTGAGCATGTTGGGCCTGCTCATCACCGGCGCGTACATCCTCAAGGGTATTAAGGATGTGCTCTTCGGGCCGTTGACCGATTTGGCCGACCATCTCACCGACTTGACCGCCCGCGAGGTGGCGGTGATGGTGCCGCTGATGGCCTTGATGCTGATTTTGGGCGTGTGGCCCATGTGGCTGCTGGAAGTCATCAACCGGGCCGTGGGCGGGTAACCCGCTGCGGTGGGGCCTGCGGCCCCGCGCTGGGATGTTGCGAAGTCTTGCCTGACGAACGAGGTGCGCGATGAACCTTCCGCTGCTGTCCCTCATCATCTTTTTGCCCATTGTCGCCGGCACGGTGATGCTGCTGTGGCCTTCGGCCAGCCGCGATACCATCCGCCGCCTGGCGTTGGTCACGGCCACCATCACCTTTTTGCTCTCGGTGTGGGTGTACATTGGCTACGACTTCACGGCCGGGGGCTATCAGTTCGTGGAGAAGTACTCCTGGCTGCCCAATCTGGGCATTGCCTACCATGTGGGCGTGGATGGCATGAGCGCGCCCCTGGTGCTGCTCACGGGCGTGGTCATCTTCACCGGCACGCTGATTTCGTGGAACATTGACCGCCCCCGGGAATTCTTCGGGCTGCTCTACATCCTGGCCACCGGCGTGTTCGGCGTGTTCGCCGCGCTGGACCTGTTCACCCTGTTCTTCATGTACGAGGTGGCGGTCTTCCCCATGTACCTGCTCATCGTCATCTGGGGCTGGGAGAAGACGCGCGAGTACGCGGGCATGAAGTTGACCCTCTACCTGCTGGTGGGGTCGGTGCTGGCCCTGGTGGGCGGCCTGGCCATGGTGTTCGCGGCCCGCGCCAATCTGGGGTACCTCACCTTCGACCTGCTGGAACTGGAAAAGGCCGGTCTGTCGGTGGCCTTCCAGCGTTTCTGGTTCCCGGTGGTGTTCTTCGGCTTCGCGGTGCTGGGCGGCATCTTCCCGGTGCACAACTGGAGCCCCGACGGCCATGTGGCCGCGCCCACCGCGGTGTCCATGTTCCACGCGGGCGTGCTGATGAAACTGGGCGCGTTTGCGGCCCTGCGGGTGGGCGTGATGCTCATGCCCGAGGGCGCCAAGTTCCACCTGCCGTGGATTATCTTCCTCACCCTGGTGAATGTGGTCTATGGCGCGTTCATCGCCTCGGTGCAGCAAGACTTCAAGTATGTCATCGGCTTCTCGTCGGTTTCGCACATGGGCCTGGTCATCATGGGCATCGCCACGCTCAACCACGATGGCCTGCTGGGTTCGGGTGTGCAGATGTTCTCCCACGGCGTGATGACGGCTCTCTTCTTTGCCGTGGTGGGCATGGTGTACGACCGCACCCATACGCGGCACATCCCCAGCCTGGGCGGCATGATGAAGAAGTTGCCCTGGGCCGGGGTGGCCTTCATCATCGCCGGCCTCACCTCCATGGGCATGCCGGGCTTTTCGGGCTTCATCGCGGAGTTCCCCATCTTCATGGGTGTGTGGCGCTATGAGCCGTGGATTGCCATTGTGGCCGCGATTTCCATCGTGGTGACCGCCTCGTATGTGCTGCGGGTTGCGCACAAAGTGTTCTTCGGCCCCGTGCCCGAAGCGTTCCAAGACATCCCCGACATCAACATTTTCGACCGGGTGGCGTTGGTAACGCTGGTGTTCTTCCTGGTGGGCATTGGCGTGTTCCCGCACATCATGGTGCCCTGGATTGAATCCGGCGTCAACTATGTGTTGACGATTTTGGGAGGTGCGTAAAGTGAGCGCGCTGAACTCTGCAATGCTGCTCGCCCTGTTGCCGGAACTTTTGGTCCTGGCCCTGATGGGGCTGGTGCTGGTGGTGGACCTCGCGGGTTGGGTCCAGGGGCGCAAACTGGGGTGGCTCACCCTGGCGGGCCTGGCGCTTATCGTGCTGGTGAGCGTGACCACCGTTGTGCCCGATGCCGCGGGGAGCGTCGTCTGGGGCACCACGCTGAAGCACGACGCGCTGTCGTTCGTGTTCCGCATGTTGTTCCTCATCGCCGCGGCGCTCACCATCTTCTTCGTGTTGGATGTGCCCGCGCTGGGCGACCGGGGCGCGTTCTACCTGCTGCTGCTGGCCTCGGTGCTGGGCCTGATGCTCATGGCCATGGCCAATGACATCGTCATGCTCTTTCTGGCCATGGAGACGGCCACCATCCCGCTGTATGTGCTGGCCGGCTTCTTCACCGGGCGTCGTGAGTCGGTCGAGGCCGGCTTCAAGTATTTGCTGTTCGGCGCGCTGGCCTCGGGCTTCATGCTCTACGGCTTGAGCCTGCTGTATGGCTTCGCGGGCGGTGAGGTGGAATTCGCGGCCCTGGCCCAGGGGCTGGCCCATACCGATGCGCCGTTGTGGGCCGTGCTGGGCGCGCTCATGATTGTGCTGGCCGGCTTCGCGTTCAAGGTGGCCGCGGTGCCCTTCCACTTCTGGGCGCCCGATGTGTACCAGGGCGCGCCGACGCCCATCGCGGCGTTCCTGTCCACCGCGTCCAAGGCCGCGGGCTTCGCGTTGCTGGTGCGGGTCGCGCTGGTGGCCTTCCCCGCCACCACGCTGCCGTGGTGGGGCGCGGCCCTGGCCGCCATGGCCGCGGCGACCATGACCTTGGGCAACCTGCTGGCGCTGACGCAAACCGACCTCAAGCGGCTGCTGGCCTATTCGTCCATCGGCCACGCGGGATACATCCTCATGGGCGTGGTCGCGGCCACCAAACTGGGCCTCACGGCGGTGGTGTTCTACTTGCTGGTCTATCTGCTCACCAACCTGGCCGCGTTCGGCATCGTGGCCGTGCTGGAGCGCAGCACCGGCACCACCGCGGCCGCGCAACTGGCGGGCCTGTACAAACGCTCGCCCTGGCTCACCCTGGCGACCCTGGCCGCGTTCCTCTCTCTGGCCGGGGTGCCGCCCTTCGCGGGCTTCGTGGCCAAGGTGTGGGTGTTCATGGCCGCGGTCGAGGCGCATCTGGAATGGCTGGCCGTGATTGCCGTGCTCAACTCCATCGTGGGCATCTACTACTACCTGGTGGTGCTCAAGGTGGCCTATGAGTACGACCCGCCCGCGGACGCGCCGGCCATTCGGGTGTCGCAGCCCGTGGTGTGGGCGCTGACCGCGCTGGCCGTGTTCATCGTGGTGGCCGGTGTGGCCTTTGGCCCGTGGTTCCACTGGGGCGAATGGGCGGCCATGGCCCTGTTCCACTAACGCGTGGAGGGCAGTGCTGGCGGCGTCCTGCGGGGCGCCGCTTTTGCTTTCGGTCGCCGAACAGGCGATGGTATAATGACCCCAACGGGGCGCGCGGGCTCGAGGGCCTGGGCGCACCCCTTTCGGTAGGATGGACGGCCCCTATGCGCGCTGCTTCGGCTCCGATTCTGGTCCTCTGGATCGAAGGCACCCGCCGCAAAACGCCCCCCTGGGCCGAGCGGGTGGCGCGCCGGGGCTTTAAACTCGCGCGAGCCCGTTCGGGACGCGAGGGCCTGGCCTTGCTCTCGCAGGTTTATCCCGAGGTCGCGGTCATCAACGCCATTGCCTTCAACTCGTCGGGTCGTCGCCTGAGCCGCATGTTGCGCGACCAGGCCCCGCAATTGCCCCAGTTGCTGTTGACCGAAAAAGTGCTGCCCCTGGAGGCGCTGGTCGCGGATGTGGTGCTCACGCCGCCGTTCACCGCGCGCAAGATTGTCAATCGCCTGCGGCGGCTGCTGGTGCTGGCCGAGGGGCGCCATTGCCTTGAGGTCGGCCCCCTGCGTTTGGATTTGGACAACCGGCGCCTTTATTGCCACGGCCGCGAGTTCGACCTGACCCCGCGGCTGACCCGCCTGCTGCGGGTGTTGATGGAGAACGCGGGGTATGTGGTGCCCCGAGATGTGCTCTTCCGCAAAGTGTGGCAGACCGACTACCTGGGCGACACCCGCACGCTGGATGTGCACATCAGTTGGCTGCGGCGCATTCTGGAAGAAGACCCCCGCCGACCCCAGTTGCTGCGCACCGTGCGCGGCCGGGGCTACCTGCTGAACGTGTACGACGGCAACGACCAGCCGCCTCGGGTGCGGCCTTGCGACGGTACCGACTTCGACACCATCCCCATCGTCGAGTAGCATCATGCAGCACTTGTGGGCCCCGTGGCGCATGGATTACATCCAAGGGCAAGCCGGGCGGCCGCCCGACGGCGAATGCGTGTTCTGCTGGGCAGCCCGCCAACCGTCCGATGGCCCGCACAACCTGGTGGTCTTTCGAGGCCGTCATAATTATGTCATTCTCAACCGCTTTCCCTACACGGGCGGCCATCTCATGGTGGTGCCCTACGCGCACGTGGACGACCTGGCCTCACTGGCGCCCGAAGTGCGGGCCGAGATGATGGAACTGGCCGCGCGGGCCGTGCGCATCTTGCGAGCCGAGTATCACCCCCAAGGCTTCAACCTGGGCATGAACCTGGGCCGTATCGCCGGCGCGGGCATTGCCGAGCATGTGCATTTGCATGTGGTGCCCCGCTGGGCCGGCGACACCAATTTCATGACCACCGTGGGGCAGGCACGGGTGTTGCCCGAGGCCCTGGACAAAACGTACGCCCGCCTGCGGGCCGCGTGGACGCGCGAGCCCGCCTCGGGCACGGGCCCCCCGGCCGAGCCCTCCGCATAGCCCGTTCATCTTCCAAAGGAGGCTTCCATGACGACTCCCGTTATCCTCAGTGCCGTGCGCACGCCTATGGGTCGGTTTCGCGGGGCGCTGAGCCCGTTGCGCGCGCCCCAATTGGGCGCGGTGGCCATCCGCGCCGCGGTGGAGCGGGCCGGCATCCCCGACCCCGGCCATATCGAAGAAGTGGTCATGGGCCAGGTGGTCACCGCGGGCGAAGGCCAGAACCCGGCCCGTCAGGCCAGCATCTTCGCGGGGCTGCCGCCCACCCTGGGCGCGTTCACCGTCAACAAGGTGTGCGGCTCGGGCCTCAAAGCCGTCATGCTCGCGGCCCAGGCCGTCAAGGCAGGCGATGCCCAGGTCATGGTGGCCGGGGGCATGGAGAGCATGAGCCGGCCGCCCTTCCTGGTCTATGGTCGCATGGGGGAACTGCGCTTCGGCAGCACCAAACTGGTGGACGCGCTGCAATACGACGGCCTGTGGTGCCCCTTCGAGGATTGGGCCATGGGCGACGCGGCCGAATTCATCGCCGACCAGTTCGGCATCACGCGCGAGGAAATGGACCGCTTTGCCTACGAGAGCCACATGAAGGCCATCAAGGCCATGGACGAGGGTAAGTTCGACGCGGAAATCGTGCCCGTGGAAGTGCCCGGTCGCAAGGGCCAGGTCACCGTGGTGGACAAAGACGAGACCCCGCGGCGGGATACCTCGCTGGAGAAACTGGGCAAACTGCGGCCCGCGTTCCGCAAGGACGGCAAGGTGACTGCGGGCAACGCGCCCAGCCTCAACGACGGCGCCAGTGCGGTGGTGGTTGCGTCGCTGGACTACGCGGAGCGCATCGGCGCGCAGCCCCTGGCCCGCATCGTGGGCTACACCTACGCCGCGGTCGAACCCAAGTGGATTTTCGACGCGCCGGCCAAGGCCATGCCCAAGTTGCTGGACAAAGTGGGCTGGACCCTGGACGATGTGGACCTCATCGAGTTGAACGAGGCTTTTGCGGCCCAGGTGCTGGCCAACGGCAAGGCCCTGGCCGATTTGGGCTGGGACTGGGCCAAGGTCAATGTGCACGGCGGCGCGATTGCCTTGGGACATCCCATCGGGGCCAGCGGCGCGCGGGTGCTGACCACCCTGGTGCACGCGCTGCGCACGTACGACCTCAAGCGGGGCATCGCGGCTCTGTGCCTGGGCGGCGGCGAGGCCGTGGCCATGGCGGTGGAGCGGCTGTAGGTTGGGGCTCGGGGCGAACTGCGTATAGCCAATTCAGAGAGGGAGGAAACCCCGGCCCTCCCAATGTGGTTCCCAAAGAGAACGCCCTGCGCGGGCTGGCGGCCGGCGCAGGGCGTTGGTTTTTCGCGGGTCGGACGGCTCATTCCACCCAGCGCACGCGCCCCATGGGCGCGGGGTCATAGCCCGGCAGGCCCGCGACCGCGGCCCGAAAGGCGTCGTCGGCCAACACCTCCCACAGGGGGGCCAGCACCTCGCTGGCGTAGTACTCCGCGGGCACCACCAGTTCGTACATCTCGGTGAACAGGGGGATGAAGTCCAGGCCCAGCGCCTGCGCGGCCGCGGCGATGCCCAGGCCCACATCCGCGCGCCCCGAAGCCACGGCCGCGGCCACGGCCAGGTGGGTGTATTCTTCTTGCGTATAGCCTTGCACCTGCTGAGGCGTCAGACCCAGGCGTTCCAGGTGATAGTCCAGCAAGATGCGGGTGCCCGCGCCGCGTTGGCGGTTGACGAAGCGCACATCGGGCCGGGCCAGGTCTTCCAGGCTGCGGATGGCCTTGGGGTTGCCGCGCGGCACGATGAGCCCTTGCTGCCGCGCGGTCAGGGTGACCAGCGCCACGCGGCGGCCGGGTAGATAGCGGCGCACATAGGCTTCGTTGTAGGTGCCGGTTTCGGGGTCGAGCAGGTGCGCACCGGCCAAATGGGCTTCACCCCGGCGCAGAGCAACCAGGCCGCCCAGGCTGCCGACATGCGCCGAGGCCAACCGTCGTCGCCGCGGGGCCAGGTATTGGGCGGCCAGGTCCAGCGCCACATCGTGGGAGCCGATGGCCAGGATGGTGCGGGCCAGTTCGTGCGGGGGACGATAGAGCCGCACGCGCACCTCGGCCCCCGCGGGCAGGCCCTGCACCCCGCGCGGCACGATGACGATGCCGTCGGCCCGCACCAGCGAGGAGATGACGCCCGCCCCGCGCGACAGGGGCGCGGCCAGCCAGCGCTCGCCCACCCGGCCCACGGCCACCCGCACATAGTCGTCGTCGCCCGGCGGCGAGGTGAGTTTGCGGGTCAGGTGCGCGGTCAGGGTCTGCGGCTCGTGGGGCGCGCGGCCCAACCAACGGGCCAGCAGCGGCTCGACGAAGATTTCGCCCGTCAGCGCAGCCGATACCGGATACCCCGGCACGCCGATGATGGGCACCTGGCGGTCGGGAAGGTGCACCAGGCCCAGGATGACCGGATGCCCCGGCCGCCACGCGACGCCGTGCGCCAGCAGTTCCCCCAGGTGCTCGACCACGCGCGCGGAGAAGTCCTCCGACCCCGCGGAGGAGCCCGCGTTGAGCAGCACCAGGTCGTGCTCGGCCGCGGCCTGGGCCACCCGCTCGCGCAAGAGGTCGAAGTCGTCGGGGGTGATGGGGTAGCGGGTCGCCTGGCCGCCCCATTGCCGGATTTGCGCCGCGAGCACCACCGAGTTGAACTCGATGATGTCGCCGGCGCGCGGCTCCTGGCCGATGGGGACCAACTCGGTGCCGGTGGGCAGCACCGCGACCCGCGGTTTGCGGGCCACGGCGAGATGGGTGAATCCCGCGGCCGCCAGCGCGCCCAGGTCGGCCGGGCGCAGCACGTGCCCCGCGGGCAAAACCAACTGGGTGGCGACGATATCTTCGCCCATGGGGCGCACATGCTTCCACGGCGGCAGCGCCAGCCGCACCCGCACCACCGCGGGGTGACGCGGGTCCGCGGCCGGTCGCCCCTCGGCCGTCAGAGGCTCGGTTTGTTCGATGGGCACCACCACATCAGCCCACGGCGGCAGCGGGTCGCCCGTGTCCACATACACCGCGTCGTCGCCGTAGCGCAAATCCACGGGGTGGGTGGGCGACGCGCCCGCCAGCGCGGCCGCGCGGGTGGCGAAGCCGTCCATCGCGGCCGCGTGATAATGCGGCGCGGACAGCCGCGCAAACGCGGGCTCGGCCAGCACCCGCCCTACCGCGCGCTCGTCCAGGGGGATGCGCTCGGTGCCCAGACGGCCGTGCAATCCCGCCCTGCGCAGGGCATCCTCCCAACGGCGCCGGGCTTCGTCCAGGGGGATATCGTGCAGATAAACGCTCATGTCGGGCTCCCGATGGCATGCTCCATGATGGGCCGATTATACCGCAGTGGTATAATGCCCTCGGCCGACCGCCAGGCCGGTACACTTTTTTGAGGAGCAGGCTCATGACCCGATTACGCCTGTGGACCGGATTGGCGGCGGTGCTGCTTTTGGCCGTTGGTTTGTCCGCTTGCAACGCCGCGTCCGCCATGCCCGCGACAACCGCGACCTCAGCCCCGCCGACTGCGACTGCGGCGCCCCCTACGCCCACCCC
>WGAK01000242.1 GCA_015494815.1 Anaerolineales bacterium
CCGCGTCGTCGGGCGCGGCGGGGTGGGGAACCGGCTCCGCGCGGGGCCCGCGGGCGGCCCAAAGGGCGATGGTCAGGCCGCCCACCAGCACCACCGCGGCCCAGGCCCAGGCCCAGGCCTGGGTGGGCGTGCGCAGGCCGAAAAGGGGCGTCACCCATTGCGCGATGGTGGTCGCGGCCTGGGTCCACCGGGTCGCATCGGGCGGGTGCCAGCCTAAGGGGCGTCCGGTAGCGGCCGGCGCCACCGCGGCTCCCGCGGCCAGGAGCGCGGCAATGGGCAGCCCCGCGGCCAGCAGCGCGGCGCCGGCCTGCCGCATCCAGTCGGGCGGGCGCGTCCGTCGCCAGGCCCACAGCATGTCACCCGCGGCCCAGACCAGCAAGGCGAGGCCAATCCAGCGGGTGTAGACGGCCCACGCGGCCAGCAAGCCGGTCAGCACGGCCCGGCTGCGCGTGGGGACAGCCTGCCAGCGGTCCAGGGCCCAGGCCAGCAACCCGATTTGCACCAAAAACAGCGGCTCAGAGAGTACCTGGGTGACCACCCGCTGCATGGGGAAGGCCACGGCCAGCCACAGGGCCACGGCCGCGGTGGGCAGCACGTGGCGGGTGTAGCGAAAGACCACGCGCGCGGCCAGGGCACCATACGCCATCAGGGTCAGGCCGGCCAGGATGCGCGCGGCCGCGGCCGCGTCGCCGTGGGTGAATGGCATGAACGCGGCAATGGCCTGCGGGTAGCCCGGCGGGAAGTGGGTCATGGGCTTCCAGCCCGCGGGGGTCAGGCGCGCGTACACACCGGCGCGGTACCAGTGGCGGGCCAGCACCAGGTAGGTCAAACCGTCGGAGTTGGCGCCCAGGCCCCAACGCGCGGTGGCCCAGGCCCACAGGGCCAGCCCCGGCAGCAGCGCCACCAGCACCGCGGCCGCGGCCCAACCCGGCCGGGACCAAAGGCGGGCTTGCGGCCGAGCCCGGTCGCGCGCCGGCCACGGCCAGGTCATGACGCCTCCTCCCAGCCGGCCGCGGCGCGGGCCTCCAGGGCCAGACGCAGCGCGGCGATGCCGTCGTCCAGCGTGCAGCGCGAGGGCTCTTCGCCGCGCACCAGGGCCACGAAATGCCGCATTTCGTCCAGGAACATGGTGTTGCGTTCCCAGCCGGGCGGCAGCGAAGCCTGCGCCTGGGGCGTGCCGTCGGGGCCCAGCAGCAGGGCCTGGCCGGAGGCGTAATCCCAACGCACCGTGCCCTGGCTGCCCACCACTTCCAAATCGTGGCGGGGCGGGCGCTGGATGTAGTTGACATGAATGGACGCAACCGCGCCCTGGGCAAAGCCCAACACGATTTCCGCGCTGTCTTCGACGCCTTGCAGTTCCAGTGCGCTGATGTGCCCGGCCCAGGCGCGCAGCACCTGGGGGTCGTCGGCCGCGGTCACGCCCAGCAGGTAGCGCACATAGTCCAGCGGGTGGCATAGGGTGCGAATCACACCGCCGCCCAGGTCGGCGCGGGCCGCGTAACTGCGGCGGTAATCTTCCCAGGGGTGCCAGGCGGGCAGGTATTCGCCCCAATGGGCCCGCAAGAAGTGCACCGTGCCGATGCGCCCCTGGGCCAGCCATTGGCGCACCGCGCGCAGGGTGGGGTGGAAGCGAAACTGGAAGCCCACCAGCACCCGCACACGCTGCCGGGCCACGGCCTGCTGCAAAGCGGGCAGATGGCGCGCATCGTGGGCGATGGGCTTCTCCAGCAGCAGGTGCGCGCCCGCCCGCGCCGCGGGGATGGCGACCTCCAGGTGCAAGGCCGTGGGGTTGGCGACGATGACCGCGTCGGGGCGATGGCGCGCCAGCGCGGCTTCCAGGTCATGCTCTACGGGGAAGCCCGCCAACTCATCGTCGGGCAGGGTGCTGCGGCCCGTACGATAGAGCACGATGTCGCGCTGGCCCAGCGCCAACAGATTGCGCAAGTGCCGCCGGCCGATGGAGCCCAGGCCGGCAATGAGGAACTTCATGGCACCGCCTCCGCGAGGGGATGGCCGCGCGAGCGCGCCGGCGTGGGTAAGGATACCGCCGCCGGGGCATCCTGACAAGCGCGAGGCGGGCGCGGGTGCGCTCAAAAGTTGCCGAAGGAGGGTATGGCAAGTGCGACCTGCTGTCCGCGGCGGGCATCCTCACATGTGTCGTTGCGAGGGCGCGCGGCGCCCGGTAGGGGCGCACGGCGTGCGCCCGCTCCTGACGCCGTCAGACAGGAGCCTATGCCGCTTCGCGTGAGTCCCAGGCCCTCGTCCGGCCCACGCAGGAGATGGCTTCGCCGCCTGGCAGCGGTCAGCGAACAGGCGTCAGGTGTCAGCGCCTACGCCCCCAAAGTCACTTCCGGCCCTGCGTCCCAAGATGGCCTGTTCACCGATTTCGGCGACATTTGCACGCGTCCATCGCTCCCAAAGCCAGGCGGAAGGAAGGCCTGGCGCTGTACCAACAGGGCCATGGCCCTCATAGCCCCAGCATATGACCGAAATTGTGACCCGGTGTACATGACAATGTGACCGTGTAGGGGGTATAAGCCTCTTGTCGGATGACCCACATTCACCGTCCGCGTTTCCTCCTCCTGGCCCGCGGCGCGAAGAGCGCCAACGGGCGGCGGGGAACGCGGCCCTCAAACATCCAGGAGGCTCACATGCACTGGCAACAACGGCACTTCATCAACATCCACAAGGCCCTGGTCATCCCTCTGGTGCTGGGGATGATGTGGTATTTCAACGAGTGGGGCGCCACCGCGTTCGTGTATCTGGGGCTACATGGCAGTTATACCTTGCTGTGGCTGCTCAAAGAGCGCATATTTCGCGACCGGCGGTTCGAGCAAGACATCCCCCTCGTTGTCGGCATCCTTTTCCTTTTCATTCCTTTGGCGGGCTATTATGTCGCGCCCTTTATCATCACCTCGCAACATGTGGCCGCCCCACCATGGCTCCTCGGCGTCGCCGTGGGTATCAACATCTTGGGGGTGTTTTTCCACTATGTCAGCGATGCCCAGAAGTTCTTCGTTTTGAAAAACCGGAAGGGCCTCATCACGGACGGCCTCTTCACGAAGACACGCAACCCCAACTATCTGGGCGAAATGTTAATTTATTCCTCCTTCGCCTTGCTATCGAGGCACTGGTTGCCCTGGGCCATTCTGGCCGTGTGGTGGGCGGTCTTCTTCCGCAACATGCTCCGCAAAGATAAGTCCCTCGCGCGCTATCCGGAGTTTGCGCGCTACAAGGCCCAGTCAGGGCTGTTGTTGCCCAAACTGTGGTAAGCAAGCCGTGCCGCGAACCTTTGGCTCCCCAACCTTACGACGCGTCGGGCATATGCGGCGCCCAACGCCGAATGCGTTGCCGCAAAGCCTGAATGCGGCGGCGCTGCCCTGGAATCCAAACCATATCGGCCTTGGCCTTCTCCACGGCCAGTTGGACCAGCGCCCGATAGAAAGCCTCGATGCGTTTGGCCTGTTGAGGGTTACGGGCCAGGCGCGAGACGGTCCGTCGCCCCTCCTGCGTACAGGCCGTTTGGTATTGCTTCCAGGTGATGAGCCCTTGCTCGAACTCCTCCCAGAGATAGCGCCTCACCCACGCGCGCTCTTGCTGCGAAAGCAGGCGTGCCAATTTCCACACCAGATACAGCCCGGCGACATCGAAGAACAGCGCACCCCAGCAGAGAAGGTTCGAAGCCGAAACAAGGACGTTGTGGGTCATGTGCAAAATAACCGCGGCCAACCACCCCAAAGGCAACGCCAGCACACTCCACGGCGAGGGCCATAGCAGGCGGGCCAGGGCGACGCCCAACCCCGTCAGGCTTGTGAACAGCGCATGGGTAAAACCAAAGGCGAACACGCGCGCAGAGCCATATAGGGTTACACCCCAAAAGCCGTACTCCAGATAGAAGGATAGGATATAGAGGATGTTTTCCGTGGCCTCAAAGCCTAACCCTACCAGGGCGCCGTACAGCATCCCGTCCAACAAACTGGGGACCTCCCGGCGATTCCACTCTAAAGCCAGGAGCACGGCCAGGCCTTTGGTGGTCTCTTCGGTTAAAGGAGCCAGCACGGCCGCGGCGAACAAGGACTTTTGCGTTTCGGGGATGTAGGACGCGGCCAGGTACTCGCCCACATCGGTAAGGTAGGCCGCGCCGAATGTCGCGATGAGGCCGCCCCACAGAAACAACCCCAGGGCCCAAAAAACGGATTCTTTGGCCGCGCGTGGGAGCGCGTAGGCGCGACGCGCCAGGCCAATGGCCACGAACAAGGCCACAATGACCATGCATTCCAAGGCGAGCAGTCCGAACATGGGACACCTCCCCAACAACAACCACGAAAACGAACAACCGCCAAACAAAATGCAGGGCTACAGCGTTGGCATCGCCTGGACAAGGTTTCCTGTTCATGACTATATTGTATCTCACTTTCCGGGCTCATAACAGCCCCTAAGCG
>WGAK01000243.1 GCA_015494815.1 Anaerolineales bacterium
CGGCCGGCACTTCCAGCACATTGGCATAGCCCAGGCTGCCGCCCCCCACACCGACGCCGTGCAACACCACCAGGCCGTTGAGCCACGACACTTCCAGAATGCCCGTCGCGCCCAGTCGAGGCAGCCACAAGGCCTTCCAAAAGGCCAGATTGCTGCGCGGAAAGTCCTGGTCCCGCCAGCGGCGACCTTTCTCCAGCACCAGCACGGTCTGCCCACGACGGGCCAGGCGCAACGCGGCCACGCTGCCGCCAAAGCCCGAGCCGACGACCACTGCGTCGTACACCATGCCCGGCCTCGCCTCAAGGCACACGATAGCGGGCCGCGACCGCGCCGTCGGGGGTGCGCAGCACGGCCTCTTCGCCGGACGTCCACACCGGCTGCGAGAGGCCCCAGTACAGCGCGTCCACCGTGGCCGTCCCCGTCTTGGTCCACACCTGCAGCACGCTGTCGGGATACAGCACCATGTCGGGGAACGCGAAGCGATGGCCGTCCGTGTCCTCCAGGGTCCAACCGGCCAGCGCGAGGGGGCGGGTACCGGTGTAGCGCAAGCGGACATGCTCGTCGGGCAACGCGCCCGCGCCCACGATGGCCACGATTTCCAACCGGGCCGGGTCGGCCGTGGGCGTGGGCGCGGGGGTGCCCGGAACCTGTAGCACCTGCCCGGGGCGCAAGGGCGCGTCCGCGGGCAGGCCGTTGTAGGTCTGCAACGCGGTCGCGGGCAGGCCAAAGCGCCGTGCGAGCGCGTCCCAGGTGTCGCCCGGCTGCACCACATAGGGGAACGCGGGCGTCGCGGCCGGCGCGGCGGTCGAGGCGCGCGCCGGAGCCCCGGCCTGCCCGGCCGGCGTGGGCACCGCGGGGCACGGGTGGGTTCGGTTCCACCAGGTCAGCGTGGCCCAGGTGGCCAGCGCAGCCACCGCGGCGTTGAGGACCAGGCCCAACAACCAGGCGCGTGCCTTCACGACTTCCCCTCCTCGGCCCGCACGCCAAAGTCGCCAATCTCCACGCCCTGGGCCTCCAGCACCCGGCGCAAATCCGCGCTGCGCAGCACCACGGCCACCCCGCGCACGCCGCTGCCCAGCGAGACTTCCTCGGGTGCGAACACCCGGCGGTCGGCCAGCAGGCGCACGGGCTGCCGCAAGCCCAAGGGCCCCACCGCGCCAATGGGATAGCCCGTCACGGCCAGCACCTCCTCGGCGCGGGCCAGGGTGAGCCGCCGCTGCCCCAGGTAGCGCCGCAACGCGGGCCAGTCGGCCCGATAGCCGCCGGGCAACAGCAACAGCACGAAACGATGCGCGGGGTCGCGGAACAAGATGCTGCGCACCACCTGCTCCAACCGCTGACCTCGCTCCTGGGCCGCGCGGGCCAACGAGCGCGGCGGCTCGGGATGCACGAAGAGGCGAAACGGCACCCCGGCCGCGCGCAACGCGGCCAGCAACGGCGAAGTTTCGATGGTGTACGGCTCAACGCTCATGGTGCTTCATCCCGGCAGCGCGGTGAGCACGGCCGCGGCCGTGACCACGGCCAGATACAGGTTGGAGGTGTGGAACAGGCGCATGGCCTCGCGCGGGCCGGGCTCGCGCATCAACCGCCAGGTGCGCCAGGCGTAATAGGCCGAAGGCCCCAGCACCAGCAAGCCGTAGGGCCAGCCCAACCGCGGGAACAGGGCCATGCCCAACGCGACCGCGACGGAACTCAGGGTGTGGATGGCCACCCATACGGCCGCGGTGCGCGGCGCGACCTTCACCGGCAGCATGGGGAACCCGGCCCGGGCGTAGTCGTCCCGGTAGACCAGCGAGAGGCTCCAGAAGTGCGACGGGGTCCACAGGAAGACCAGCGCGGCCAGGGCCCAGGCCTCCGGTGCGTCCCAGTGGCCCACCGCGGCCGCGCCGCTGATGACCGCGGCACTGCCCGCCGCGCCGCCGATGACGATGTTGGTGATGGTGCGCCGCTTGAGGGCCAGGGTGTAGACCACCAGATAGATGAACGCGCCCGCCGCCACGGCCCAGGCCAGTTGAGGCCGATACCAGGCGGCCAACAGCACGGCCGCGAACACCATCCCCAGGCCCCACCACAGGGCGCGACGAGGTGGCTGCACCACCCCCGCGGGCAAAGGTCGCCGTCGGGTACGCCGCATGCGGGCGTCCAGGTCTTGCTCCCAATACTGGTTGACCGCGGACGCGCCCCCGGCCGACAGGGTGCCCGTCAGCAACAACATCAGCAGGTCGGGCCAGGCCGCGCCGTGATTCAGCCAGGGGGGCGCGGCCAGCACCGCGCCGCCCACGGCCACCACCAACAGCAGGGCCACGACCCGCAACTTGAACAACGCCATCGCGGTGCGCCACCACGACCGGGGGGCCGAGGTCGCGACCGCGGGCGCCACGCTTTTGGGCATCTCAGGCTCCTTTCAGTCGCCCGCGGCCTGAAGCGCGGTGTGCGCCGCGGGTTGCGGACCGGTTTGCAGTACCTCCAGCGACAGGAACAGCCAGCCCAGCCAAATGCCGTAACCCACCAGCAGGTGCAGCATCTGCACCAGGCCGGGCAGCCCCAGCCAGGCGTTCAGCACGCCCACCAGCAACTGCAAGCCATACAGCATCAGCACACCGTGGGCCAGGCTGCGCAGCGGGCTGCGGAAAAGCCCCAGACGCCGCACGGCCACCACCAGATACACCAGGCCCGACAACGCGGCCCCGATGTGCACAGGCAGCATGGCCCGCACGACCTGCGCCGGGCCCACATAGGCCGCGGGCAGGCCGCCCTGGGCCTCCCAGTAATGCACCACCTCGGTGAGGGCGACCACCGCGCCCAGCGCGCTCACCAGCCAGATGAAGAACATGCCGCCGGGGAGCCAGCGGGCCCACGGTTCCTGTTCACGCGGGCACACGAACGACCCGCCCGAGGCCAGCCACGCGGTGGTGGCGACCGCGGCCACCAGCAGGTGGGTGTTGGTCAGGTGCACCATCATGACCACCACCCGGCCCCAGGTCAGGTTGTTCACCACCCAATCGAACAGCACCAGGCTGCCCCCGGCCAGGGTCTCGGTAATCATCAAAAAGGCCGCCGCGAAGGCCGCGGTGCGCACTTCGGCGCCCTTGGGGTAACGCCGCGCGGCCCACCAGGCCAGTCCCATCACGGCCACGAAGCCCAACCCGCTGATGATGCGGTGGGTGAACTCGATGGCCGTCTCCAACGCCTGCGCCTGGGGGATGACATCGCCATAGCACAACGGCCAGGTGTTGCCGCATCCCGCGCCCGAGCCCGAGGCGCGCACCAACACGCCGCTGACCGAAATGAAGACCGTGTAGGCCAGCACTGCCCACGCGTACCGGCCGAAAGCATCGAAAGGCTTACGCAACATCGGGGCCTCCTGAAGATGCGAGTTCGCGCGGGCTACCCCGCGGCAGGTGTTATTGTACCGTAGACGGAGGGTGGAAGTTGGTGGTTGGAGGGTGGGGGTTGGAAATTGGTGGGTGGTGGTTGGGGGTTACGGTTCGCCGCCAGCCCTTCCCCCGCGGGGCAAGTGGTGATAGAATGGCCGCGCCAGCCCGGGCCGCTAAGGCCCGATTTTGCATGGCAAAGCCCCAAGTCGCGGCAATTTGGCACACTTGGGGCGCGGTTGGCCGATTTTGGGCGCGTTTCGCGCCCCGCATATGGACGGAGCAGCATGGCGCGCATTCTGGCCCTGGAATCTTCGTGTGACGAGACCGCGGCCGCGGTGGTGGAAGACGGCCGACGCATTCTCAGCCATGTGGTCGCGTCGCAGGCCGAGTTGCACGCCCAGTTCGGCGGTGTGTTCCCCGAGGTGGCCTCGCGGCAGCACATTCGGGCGTTCTACCCCGTGGTGGCGCAGGCGCTCAGGCAGGCCGCGCTGCGCTTAGCCGAAGTGGACGCGCTGGCCGTCACCCGCGGGCCGGGCCTGCCGGGTTCGCTGCTGGTGGGGGTCAACTTCGCCAAGGGCCTGGCCATTGCCACAGGCCTGCCGCTGCTGGGGGTGCACCACCTGGAGGCCCACATCTACGCGGCCTGGCTGCACTTCCCCGACGAGCAACCCCGGCCCGAACCCGAATTCCCCCTGGTCGTGCTCATCGTGTCGGGCGGGCACACCGAACTGGTGCTCATGGAAGGCCATTTGCGCTACAAACGCCTGGGCGGTACCCGCGACGATGCGGCCGGCGAAGCCTTCGACAAGGTGGCCCGGTTGCTGGGGCTGGGCTATCCGGGCGGACCGGCCATTCAGCAAGCCGCGGCCCAGGGCGACCCGCAGGCCTTCGCGTTCCCGCGGGCGCGGCTGGGCGACAGTTGGGACTTCTCGTTCAGCGGCCTCAAGACCGCGGTGCTGCGCGAGGTGCGTCGGCTGGAAGCCGCCGGGCGCCCGCTGCCCGTGGCCGACCTGGCCGCGTCGTTCCAGGCCGCGGTGGTGGATGTGCTGGTGGACAAGACTTTGGCGGCCGTGCAGCGTTTCAACGCGCGCGCGGTGCTGGTGACCGGTGGGGTTTCGGCCAACACCCTGCTGCGGGGGCGCATGGTGCGTGAAGCGCCCGTGCCCGTGCACATCCCGCCGCTGGCCCTGTGCACCGACAACGCCGCGATGGTGGCCGCCGCAGCCCAGCGCCGCCTGGACGCCGGCTTTGTGGACGACTTAGGCTTCGATGTCATGCCCTCGTGGTCGTTGTGGGAATTGCCCCGGCCCGAGGAGCCTTTCCCCCCAATCGCCGAACCCCAATCTCAGGAGGACGACCATGCGAATCGTGGTGTTAGGCGGCGCCGGTAAGATGGGCAGCATCGCGGTGCAGACCCTGGCGCAAGACGACCGGGTGCACGAAGTGGTGCTGGCCGACTACAACCTGGACAATGCCCGCGCGGTAGCCGAAGTCATCGCCAGCCCCAAAGTGCAGGTGACTTTCGTGGATGTGACCGACGCGGAGGGCCTGCGCGCGGTGTTGCGGGGCGCGGACGCGTGCGTCAACGCGGTGGTCTATTACTTCAACCTGGCGGTCATGGAAGCCTGCCTGGCCGAAAAGGTGCCCTATGTGGACATGGGCGGGCTGTTCCACGGCACCCGCAAGCAGTTGCAATGGCACGAGCGCTTTGCGGCCGCGGGGGTGGCCGCGGTGCTGGGCATGGGCTCCGCGCCGGGCATCCCCAATGTGCAGGCCCGCTACGCGGCCGACCGCCTGGACACGGTGGAGGCCATTCGCATCTACGACGGCATCCTGCCCCCGCCCGACGACGAGGTGCGCTTCACCTACGCGGTGCCGACCATTCTGGACGAGATGACCCTGGCGCCGATGGTCTACCGCGATGGCGAGTTCGTGGAGATGCCACCGCTGAGCGAGTTCGAGGACTATTGCTTTGTGGAGCCTCTGGGCGTGCTGCCCATGCACCTGTCGCTGCATTCCGAAGTAGCCACGCTGCCGCTCTCGTTCCGCGACAAGGGCGTGCGGGAGGTGTTCTTCAAAATCAACTTCTGGGGCCTGAGCCGGTCGGCGGTGGAAAAACTGAGCGTGCTGGCCGAGTTTGGCCTGCACAAGAAAACGCCGGTGCGCACCAAGAGCGGCCTGGAAGTAAGCCCGCGCGAGGTGCTGGAGGCCGTGTTGGCGCCTTATGTGCCGCCGGTGACCGCGTTCTTAGCGCCGCCGACCCGCAAGCCGCCCCAGTGGGTCAAGGAAATCGTGACCGAAGTGCGGGGCACCAAGGACGGGCAGCCGGTGGTCTACCGCCTGGGCACGGCCACGGTGAAAGGCGCGCTGCCCACGGGCGCCGCGCCCGCGCTCACGGCCATCTGGCTGGCTCAGGGCCGCGTGCCCGCGGGGGTGCATCCGCCCGAGCAGGTCATCGAGCCCGAAGCGTTCTTCGACGAACTGGCCGCGCTGGATATCGTGACCACGGTGGGGGTCACCCGACCCGTGACCGCCTGAACCGGTGCTCAGGCTCAGCCGGGCATGATGCGGCCTGTGACCAGCAGGATGACCAGGCTGAGCAGGCAGGTCACGAAAAAGGCCATCATGCTGAACACGAAGAAGGCCTCGGGGCTCAGGTTCAGCCGGCGCGCGGCCCGCGGCTCCGAGGCTTCTTCGTCGGCCAACAACGCGTCGTCGGCCGCGGGTTCGGCCGCGTCGTCTTCCATGACCCAGGCTCGCAAGTCGTCGCTGCTCATCAGGCCCTCCTTGGCTACACAGGTCAGGCCGTACGGCCCGTAAAGCGGAACGCGGGCAGGGCCAGCGCGGGAGCCCGCACCCCACCCCACAGCCCGCCGCCGGTCACCAGACGGGTGGCCGCGCCGATGTCCAACACCCGCGCCAACGCGGTGACATACGACTGGGTAAAGCGCAGGTTCTTCACGGGGTAGGCCAACTGCCCGTCTTCAATCCAAAAGACGCCATCGCGGGTCATGCCCGTGATGACGCAATCGCGAGGATGCACCAGGCGGGTGTACCAAAAGCGGTTGACGAACAAACCGCGGTCCACGGTAGCCAGCAAATCGTCCAGCGAAGCCCGGCCGGGGGCCAGGAAGAGGTGGGCGGCCAGCGCGCCCAGGTCTCGCCAGCCGGGCGGCAGGCCGTGGCCTGTGCTGGCGCGGCCCTCCGCGGCCGCGGTGCGGCGGTCGTACACCGGCGTGAGGGGCACCCCCGCGCGCACCAGGTCAAGCCGCGCCTTGGGCACGCCTTCGCCGTCGAACGGCCAGGGCAGGGTTTCGGGGCTCAGGGGGTCGTCCCAAATGTGCACGCGCGCGTCCAGCACCCGCTGCCCCAGGCGGCCGTTGAGCCACGAGCGCCCCTCTTGCACCGCGCGGGCACTCAGGCCGTGCAGGTTGAGCATGGCCAGCAGGTCGGCCACCGCGTAGGGAGCCAGCACCACGGGATACTCGCCCGGCTCCAAGGGCCGCGGGTTGCGCCCTCGCGCGGCCAGATGCGCGGCTTCGGCAGCCAGCGCGTCCAGGTCCAGCCCCGACCAGGCCACCGCGGCGTCCTCCGCGCGGCCCCAGGCGTCGTCGTCGGCCTGCATCACCACAATGGCCGAGGCCGCGGTGCCCTGGGCATAGGCCTCCAGGCCCGCGCTGTTGGCCAGAAACACGCCGCGGGCTTGATTGCTCAGCGCGCCCGCGGCCCACAGGCCCTGGGCCCGCGCGTGGGCCACGATGGCCCGCACGGCCTGCGCCCGCACCTGGGGCGTGAGGTTGGCGGTGGCTTCATCCCAGCCCGGCACCGCGGGATAGCCGGAGGGCGGCGGCGTCAGGCCGGGGAAGTGCGGGTCTTCGGCAGCCAGCGGCACCAGCGCCGCGGCCTGCTCTACGGCCTGGTCCAGCGCCGCGTCGTCCAGGCGGTTGGTGCGCACCGCGCCCATGCGCCCGCTGCGGTCGTAGAGCGCCACATGCACCTGCGCGTCGGTGTCGTGCACATGCTGATGGATGCCGTTGCGGGTGAAGCGGGTGAGGCTGCGCTCGTGATAGTGCACCTGCACCTCGGCCTGCAGCCCCGCAGGCACGGCTTGCAACACGCGCTGGGCCCGTTGCCGCAGCCAGCGTTCCAGCGAAGAGGCCATCGTCGCTCCTTCAGTCCAACGCCCACTGCCGCACGCGGTCGGCCGCCTGCTCGGTGGGCACCTGCACTTGCTCGCCCGTGCCCATGTGCTTGAGGGTCACCCGGTCGGCCGCGACCTCGTCGGGTCCCCGCACCAACACCACCGGGATGCCCAGGCGATGGGCGTACTTGAACTGCTTGCCCAGCCGCGCGGGCTGAGGATAGACCACCACCCGCAGCCCGGCCGCGCGCAGGCGTTGGGCCAGGCGCAGGCTGTCCAGCCAGTGGTCCGCGTCGAACACCGTCACCAGGGCCTGCGCGGGGCTCAGGGGCAAATCGGGTCGCAGGCCGTAGGCCTCGAGCACCAGGGTGATGACCATGTCGCCCATCGCGAAGCCCACGCCGGGCACGGGCTCGCCGCCCACCGCGGCCACCAGGTTGTCGTAGCGGCCGCCCCCCAGGATGGCCCGAAAACGTCCCGCGTGGTCGCGGGCCTCGAACACGGTGCCCGTGTAATAGTCCAGCCCCCGGATGACGGTGGGCTCGTAGCGCAGATAGTCGGCCACGCCCAACGCCTCGGCCGCGGCAAAGAAGCGCCGCAACTCGTCCGAGGTCTGCCACAAGTCGTGCCGCTCGAACAGCGCGTACAGGCCCTGAATCTGCGCGGGGCTCAGGCCGATGTCCGCGGCATAAGCCTCCCAGGCCGCGGGCTGCATCTTCTCCTTGCGGTCAATGAGCCGAAACACGGCCTTGCGCTGCTCCGCGGGAATGCCCAGGGCAGCCAGTTGGGTGTCCATCAAACGGCGGTTGTTGACCAAAATGCGCACCTGCTGCGGCTGCAGCCCCACCCGGCGGAAAAAGGTCGCGCCCACCGCGGCCAGTTCCGCGTCGGTTTCGGGCGTGGCCGCGCCCACCAGGTCCACATTCCACTGGAAGAATTCGCGGCCGCGGCCCCGCTGCGGGCGCTCGTAGCGCCAAAATGGGCCAAAGGACCACCAGCGCAACGGCAGCACCAACTGCTTCTGACGCTGCGCGACCATGCGCGCCAGCGAGGGCGTGAGTTCGGGCCGCAGGGTGATGAGTTCGCCGCTGCGGTCGGGGAAGACGAAAGCCTGCTCTTTGACCAACTCCTCGCCCGACTTGGCCGCGTACAGGGCCAGCGGCTCCAGAAAGGGGCCGTCGTACTCCTGATAGCCGAAAGCCTCGGCCACCGCGCGCATGTGGTCATACAGCCAACGCCGCAGGGCCATGTCTTCGGGGTAGAAATCGCGGGTGCCTTTGACGGTGGGGATGCGCACTTTGGCCATGCCGATGCTCCGGGGGAACGGCTCCGCGGCGGCCGGCGCGCGCCGCGGGCGAGAGGATTATACCGCGTCCCGCGCCGCGGCCGATGGTATAATGCCCTCGCGGCCTGGGAGTGGTTGGGCCCCGGTGGGCCCCCCGGTCTTCAAAACCGGTGACGGGCCGCAGCGCGGTCCGTGGTGGGTTCGACTCCCATCCACTCC
>WGAK01000244.1 GCA_015494815.1 Anaerolineales bacterium
AGCCAGGGTGGCCTTGCGCCGGTTGGGGGTGCCGGGGCCCTGGGGGTTGCGGGATTCACTCATGCCAGCACCTCCTCGCCCAGTTGGGTCAGGGCAATTTCGCGGTACACCTCGTTGGTTTGCAGCAATTCCTCATGGGTGCCCTTGCCCACCAGGCGGCCTTCGTCGAGCACCAAAATCTGGTCGGCGTGGCGGATGGGGGCCACCCGCTGGGTAACGATGATGACCGTGGCGTCGGCTGCGTAGCGCTTCAACGCCCGCCGCAGCGCGGCCTCGGTCTTGAAGTCCAGGGCCGAGAAACTGTCGTCGAAGATGTAAATGGGCGCGCGGCGCACCAACGCCCGGGCGATGGCAAGGCGCTGCTTCTGCCCGCCCGAGACATTGGCCCCGCCCTGGGCGATTTCCTGCGCCAGCCCCTCGGGCTTGCCGAAGACGAACTCGGCGGCCTGGGCCACCTCCACGGCCCGGCGCAGCACCTCTTCGGACGCGTCCTCGTCGGCCATGCGCAGGTTGTCGGCGATGGTGCCGGTGAACAGCGCGCCCCGCTGGGGCACATAGCCGATGCGCCGCCGCAGGTCGGCCAGCCGCACCTCGCGGATGTCCACCCCGTCAATGCGGATGGCGCCCTCGGTCACATCGTAGAAGCGGGGAATCAAGTTGACCAGCGTGGACTTGCCCGACCCCGTGGTGCCGATGATGGCCGTGACCTTGCCCGGCTCGGCCACGAAGGAGATGTCGTGCAGCACATCCTCCTCCGCGCCGGGGTATCGGAAGGACACATGGTCGAACGCCACCACGCCCCGGAAGGGTTCGGGGAACGCCTTGGGGTGCTCGGGGTCTTTCACCGTGGGTTCGGTCTCCAGCACCTCGGCCACCCGGTCGCCCGACACGAAAGAGCGGGGCAGGAAGACGAACATCATGGTCATCATCATGAAGGCCATCACTACCTGGAAGGCGTATTGCAAAAAGGCCATCATGTCGCCCACCTGGATGAGGCCCTGGTCCACCTGGTGGGCGCCCACCCACAGAATGAGCACGGCCAACGCGTTCATCAGCAGCATCATCAGAGGGAAGAGGAGCACCATCACCCGGTTGACGAACAGGCTCACCTGGGTCAGGTCGCGATTGGCCCGGTCGAAACGCGCCGTCTCTTCGGGTTGGCGGTTGAAGGCCCGCACCACCAGCAGGCCGGTGAGGTTTTCCCGTAGCACCAGGTTGAGACGGTCCACCAGCCGCTGCATGACCCGGAATTTGGGCAGGGTCATGGCGATGATGCCGCCGATGATGACCGTGAGCACGGCCAGGGCCAGGGCCAGAATCCACCACATGTTGGGCGCGGTGTCCAACGCGTGCAGGATGCCGCCGATGCCCAAAATGGGCGCGAAGAACATCATGCGGATGATGAGGAAGAGGGTGCGCTGGATTTGGGTCACATCGTTGGTGGTGCGGGTGATGAGCGAGGCCGTGGAAAAGCGGTTGAACTCGGCCGCGGAGAAGTTGACCACCTTGGCGAACACGGCCTCGCGCAGGTCGCGAGCCACCCCGGCCGCGGTGCGGGCCGCGAAGTAGCCCACCCCGATGGCCGCCAGAATGGCGACCAAGGTCATCCCTAACATGAGCAGGCCCACCCGCAGGATGTAGCGCATTTGCCGCGCGCCGATGTCCACGCCCAGGGCCTCGTATTCGGCCTTGACCACGCTGACGGCCATCTGTTCGAGCATGGTGTCGCCCAGCGCGGCGAAACGCTGGTTGACGGCCGTCACCACCTGCGCCCGGATGGCTTCGGGCATCTTGGGCAGCATGTCCAGCACGTTCGCGCCCGCGGGGAGCCGGCTAAGGTCGAAGCCCATCTGGTCCGCCAGCGCCGCGGCTTGCTCGGGGTCGGCCAGCATCTTCGCCACCCCCGCTGCGGCGACCAGCCCCTTGGCCATCACCGGGTTCAACGCCTGCCGGGTGGCCATGTCCACCGGCCGGAGCACATACACCGGGCCGTCCAGGGTTGGGTACCGCGCCTGCAGGTCGGCGTAGTCGGGGTCGTCGGGCGTGACCAGGCGGTAGGCGTCCTGCACCATCTGCTGCTCCTCGGGGGTGAGGAAGAGCAGCACGTGCTGCATGGTCTCCGGTCGCAGCGCCTCGGCCACCGCGTCCTCCACGCCGCCCTGCTGGATGCCGTTGTTCACGATGCGGGCCATGTAGTCCGGCAGGGCCAGGTTGGCGTTGGCCTGCACGAAGAGCAGCACGATGGCGATGACCACCATGCCCCAGTAGGGCTTGACATAGCGGATAAGTTTGAGCATAGCGTTTCTCCCGGCCCGGGCGGGCGATTAGTTAAGGCGACTAAATCGTACATCCGGCGTAACGGATTGTCAAGGCCGGGTTTGGTGGGGGCGCATGCGAAAGCCGCAGCAATCCTCGAATGGGCAGTTTTCGGCACCTGAGTGCCGCTTGGGGAGCCCGGCGCATGCCCGCCCCTGACGCCTGACACCTGCCCGCCGGCGTGGTGAGCGTCGCACGCAATGGGCACCCGGTCGGCGAAGCGGGTATAATCCCTGCGCCGGATGGGGAGGACGCGCGTGGCCATCCCCATAATGCAAGGAGAAGAAACCCATGACCTGGATGCGTCGCTGGTGGTGGTGGAGCCTGGTGTTGGTGGCGTTGGCGGCCTGCGGGCGCGGCGCGACCGAGACCCGGCCCGCCCCGATTCCCACGG
>WGAK01000245.1 GCA_015494815.1 Anaerolineales bacterium
GCCACGGTGGAGGCCGTGCAAAAGGCCCTGCCCCGGGCCGGGATGTTTCACTTCTCGGGTCACGGTCAGGCCGGCTGGGGCGAGGCCGAAAGCCGGCTGCTCCTGGCCGACGGCCCGCTTCCCCTTTCCCGGATTTTCGACCTGGACCTGGAACGGGTACGGCTGGCCGTGCTCTCCGCGTGCGAAACGGGCGTGCCGGACCTCAAAGTGCGGGAGGAAGTGTTGGGCCTGCCTGCGGGGCTGCTCCTGGCCGGGGTGCCGGGCGTGGTGGGCTCCCTGTGGGCGGTGAACGACCCGAGCACCGCGCTGCTCATGCTGCGCTTCTACCACGGGTTGCGGGAAGAGGGCCTGCCCGGGCCCGAAGCCCTGCGCGAGGCCCAGGTGTGGATGCTGCGGGCCTCGCCCGAGGAAAAGCGGGCCTTCCTGCAAAGCCTCTCGCCGGAGCTGGCGGAGCGCCTGCGGCAGGCGGCCGCGCTCCGTCTTCCCTATGCCTCGGCCGCGGAACTGCACTCCTTCCTGCTTTACCTGGGCGAGGAAACGGCCCACCCGTACCACTGGGCCGCGTTCGGCTACTACGGCCTGCCCGTGGAGGTGCCCGCATGAGCCGGGATGAACGCGTGCTGCACCTGGTGCGCTACCTGCGGCAGGTCATGGACCACCTGGACCTGCCCGAAGCCTTCATCGCGGAGGTGGACCGGCTGCTGGCCCAGGGGCCCGAGGCCGCGCCTGCCCTGGAGGAACTCCTGGCCCGGCACCCCCTCACCAAGGCCTGGATGCGGAAAGCCCTGTGGCCCAAAGCCATCCGGTACCGGCCCCTGCCCGGCGAACCGGCCTCGCCCCCGGCCCGGGGCTATTGCTGCCCGGTGGCAGGGTGCCCCGCGCCGCCTTACATCCCCTTCCAGGCCGGGGAACCCATCCCACCCTGCCCGCTGCACCGCGCGCCCCTGGAACCGTGCGCCGCCCCCAACCGTTGACCGCGTCCCCCGCTCCCCGCTTTTTGCTCCCTGCTTGGAGGTCCCATGTTCCAAACCTTCGAAGAAGAACTGGGCAAATCCGTGGCCGAGCGTTTGGCCGAGCACCTGTTCGGCCCCGCGGCCTTGTTCGGGCTGGGCCTGGTCGCGGCCTGGGCCGTGCGGGCTCAAGGCTCGCTGCTCGCGGCCTGGCGGGCCTGGCGGGCGCGGCCGGTGCCGGAGCAGGCCCTGGGGGTGTTCCTCTGGGCCGTGGCCGTGGTGGTGCTGGCCGCGGTGGTGGGCACGCTGCGGGATTTCTGGCTGCGCACCTTGGAGGGCTACACCTGGCCCGGGCCGCTGCGGCGGGGCCTGGCGCGCGTCTGGGCCCGGCGGGCGCGACGCTGGAGGCAGGACTGGCAGGCCCTCAAGGCCCGGCAGATGGGCCTGGACGCGTCCGCTGCGTCCCTTTCCCGCCAGGAACGGGAACGGCTCGCGGCCCTGGAGGTGCGGCTGCACCACCTGCCCCCGCGAGAAGACGCGTTCATGCCCACGGCCTTAGGCAACGTGTTGGCCGCAGCCGAGGCCGCGGTGCGTCATCGCTACGGCCTGGACCCCATCGTGGCCTGGCCCCATCTGTGGCTGGTGCTGCCCGACCCCGTGCGGGAGGCCCTGACCCAGGCCCGGCAGGCGCTGGACCGGGCCGCGGAGGGCGTGCTGTTTGGCCTGCTCTTCGCGCTGGTGGCCGGACCCTGGGCGTGGTGGGCCGCGCCGTTGGGGCTGCTCGCGGCGGTGTGGGCCTACCGTGTGGCCCTGGTCCGGGCCGTGGCCTTTGGCGAGTTGGTGCGCGCGGCCTTCGACCTCTACCGGATGGGCCTCTACGACGCGCTGGGCTGGCCCCGGCCTTCCCCGGAGGAGGAAACGGAGGCCGGCAAGCGCCTGACCGCGTTCCTGTGGCGAGGCGTGCGGGGGGCATAGCCCGACATGCCGCGCGTCGCAGGCGTCAGCCCGCCGGTGTCCGCGCCCAACTGACAACTGGCAACTGACAACTACCAACTGACCGCTGACCACTGACCACTGCCAACTGACGACTACCTGCCCGCTCTACCCCTCCTCTTCCGCCCGCCCGCCGAGATGCCTGGCCAGGAACCGCTCGGCCCGGCGGTAGAAGTCCAGCCGGTTTTCGGGCTTGAAGAAGCCGTGGCCTTCGTCGGGGTATTCCACATATTCCACTTCCCGGCCCAGGCGGCGCAGGGCCTCCACGATTTGCAGGCTCTCCTGGCGTTTGACCCGCGGGTCGTTGGCGCCCTGACCGATGAGCAGCGGCGCGCGGATGTTCTCCGCGTGGAACAGGGGCGAGACGGCCCGCAGCAGGTCGGTGTCCTTTTCGGGGTGGCCCATGCGGGTGTGGAAGACGCTCACCATGGGCTTCCAGTAGGGCGGGATGCTTTCCAGCAGGGTGAACAGGTTGGACGGGCCCACGATGTCCACGCCGCAGGCGTACAGGTCGGGGGTGAAGGTCAGCCCGGCTAAGGTGGCGTAGCCGCCGTAACTGCCGCCCATGATGCCGATGCGCTTGGGGTCGGCGATGCCCTGCTCAATGAGCCACCGCGCGGCGTCGGTCAGGTCGTCCTGCATCTTGCGGCCCCACTGCTTGTTGCCCGCGTTGAGGAAAGCCTTGCCGTAGCCCACGGACCCGCGGAAGTTGACCTGCAGCACCGCGTAGCCCCGGTTGGCCAGCCACTGAGCGATGGGCTCCCAGCCCCAGAAATCCCGCGCCCAGGGGCCGCCGTGGGGGTAGATGACCGCGGGCAGGCCTTTGGGCTCCACGCCCGGCGGCAGGGTGAGGTAGCCGTGCAGGGTCAGGCCGTCCCGGGCCCGAATGCGCACGGGTTTGCGCTCGGCCAGGGGGTACTTTTCGATGTCGGGCCGCGAGACGAAGAGCAGCCGGGCCGCGCCGCTGTCGCGGTCGTAGAGGTAGTAGTGGAGGGATTGACGGTCGCCGTCGTAGGCCACCACCCAGCGGCGGTTGCTCAGGTCGCGGCTGGTGATGCCGAACTGACGGCCTGGCTCCACCTGCGCCAGTCGGGCGAACTCGGGCTCCAGGGCCGGGTCCAGCACCACCCACTCCTGCTTGTCGCGGTACACGGCTACGGCTTCGGGCCGTTCGGCGCGGGGGTGAAAGAGGAAGCCCGGGCCCAGGTGCCAGTCGCTCAGGCCCGCGTCGTACTCAGGGTCCTCGGCCAGGATGCGTTCTTCCTCGGTGGTCAGGTCGTAGGCCCGCAACGAGGAGGTCTCGCGACCCACGCTGCTGAAGAGGTACAGGGTATCGCCGCGCAGGTCCACAGGCTGGACGAATACATCCTCCAGACCCCAGCGGTAGAACACCTCCCAGCCGTCCTCCGTGCGACGCAGCAGTTCGCCGCCGCCGTCGTCGGTCATGCGCGTCGCCACCCGCACCTGCAGCCGCTCGTCGGCCAGGAAGTCAAAGGCGCCAAAGTCGTTGGCAACCTCCAAAGTGCGCTCGCCGGTGCGCAGGTTCACCCGATAGACATCGTGCAAGGCCGGGTTGCGGTCGTTGAGCGCGATGAGAATTTCGTCGGGGAAGTCGGGGTGCACCTCGACGAAGCGCGCCTGCACGCCCTCGCCGGGGGTGAGCAAGCGGGGCTCGCCGCCCGCGGGGCTCACCGCGTAGATGCGCCAGTTCTCGTCGCCGTCTTTGTCTTGTATGTAAAGTAAGTCGCCGTTGTGGGCCCAGATGTACTCCAGGATGCCGCGGCCGCGGTCGTGGGTCACCCGGCGGGTTTCGCCCGTCTCCAGGTTTTGCACCCACAGGTTGAGCACGCCCTCCCAGGGGCGCAGGTAGGCGATGGCGCGGCCGTCGGGCGCGATGCGCACGCGTGCGTATTCGGGATGAGCGAAGAACTGCTCCAGAGGGATAAGGGGGATTTGTTCCAGGGGCATGGGGAAACCTCCTGCGTGGTGGAGCGGGCCCCGGTTCAGGTCAGGGCGTGGACCCACGGGAATCGCCCGGCCACGGTCTGGGCCAGGCGGCGGTCGGCGGTCCAGCATTCCGCGCCCAGGCGACGGGCCAGGGCCAGGTAGTGCGCGTCGTAGGCCGCAGGCAGACGAAGTTCTCGGGCCAGGGTCAGCGCCTCCAGGTGCAGGTCTGCGTCGGTGTAGAGCCGAATGCCCAGCCGGAGGGCCTGGTCCAGGAGCGCCCGGGCCGTTTGGGGGCGGGCCAGACCGTGGCGCACATAGCGGTGCAACGCGTTGGTGACCTCAAAGAAGAGCAGGGCCGGCGCGACCAACGGACGGCCCTCTGCCGACCATTGCCGCCATAAGCGCACGGCGGGCGCGTCAGGCGAAGTGCTCTCCAACAGCCGCACGACGAAACTGGCGTCAAGGCAGACCGAGTTGCTCATCCCGCTCCTCCCGCATCTGGCGGATGACTTCTTCCGGCGGCGGGGTCAGGGGGCGACCGCCGCGCTCCTGTTCCCACTGGCGTGCCAGCGCCAGCACGTTCGTCAAGGGGTCGTTGGCCTCTGCTCCCCGGCCCCCAGGGCGACGTTGATACGCCTCAAAGGAAAGAATCACGGCATAGGGGCGGCCGCCTTTCCGAATCACAATGGTCTCGCCCTGCTCCACTGCCCGCCGCATCCATTCGCCCAGGCGAATCCGGGCCTCGGTCGCGCTCACGGTCCGTTCCATAGGAAACCCTCCCAAAACCATCCATTGATTAATTGACGCTTTTAGTATACCCTCCTTCCCCCGGCCACACAAGATGCCCGGGCGGTGAGGGCGCGTGCAAATGCTGCCGAAATCCGCGAGCGGGCGGCTTTATCACGCGGTACCTGAGTGTCGCTTTGGGGCACAGCGCTCAAGGGCGCTTCGCCACCAGCGGCATACCGCCCCGTCGCCTTTCCGCCCTCTCCTCACTCCAGGTAAATCTCCACCCGGTCGCCGTCTTCCTGGTCCATCACCTCGACGATGCGGCCGCTCTCGCCCGCGGCGATGGCCTCTTCCAGCGCGCGCATGATGTCGCCCGCGGCCGTTTCGTCCAGGCCGCCGTAGCGTTGGGCCACTTTCAACGCGGCCTTCACCAGCCCCACGGGCAGGTTGACATTCACTCGCGTGCCATCGCCCTCGGTCACGCGGATGCGCAACCAGCGTGCCTTGTGCCCTGGGGCCGCGGCCGTCGGCGACGGCGGGGTATCGTCGGCCTCCTTCAGGGCCTCCAGCAAGCGGGCCGCGTCTTCGGGCGTGAGTTTACCTTCTTCCACCATGCGGAGAATGCGCAGGCGTTCGTCGTCGTGCGTGCGGCTCATCGGATGTCCTCCTCGAGCGAAAAGGGATGACCGGACAGCGTGGGGC
>WGAK01000246.1 GCA_015494815.1 Anaerolineales bacterium
CTGTCCATCTACGGCCGGGTGGTGCCCGCCACCCTGGATCCGGTGGAACTGCGGGCCGACCTGCGGCTGCCCTTCCAGAGCCAAACCGTGGTCGTGCGGGGCGAGAGCACCATCCCCCACGCGCAGGGGCACATTCGGCGGGTGTGGCTCGAACCCGGCCACCCGCGCGCCTTCCCCCCCGCGGTGCAGGCCATCCTGGCGGCCGACATGGTGGTCGTAGGGCCCGGGAGCCTGTTCACCAGTCTGCTGCCCAACCTGCTGGTGCCCGACCTGACCCAGGCCCTGCGGGCCACCCGCGCGCTGCGGGTCTTCGTGGTGAATGTGGCCACGCAACCGGGCGAAACCGACGCGTTCTCGGCCCAAGACCATGTGCGGGTGGTGGAAGAGCATGTGGGGCCGGGCTTGTTCGATGTGGTGCTGGTCAACACCGCGCACCCCGGCGTGCTGCCCGACCGCGTGCGTTGGGTGACCGAAGACCCGGACCAGCCCTTCCCTTACCCCGTGGTGCGGGCCGATGTGGCCTCCGAGACGCACCCCGGCCGTCACGACCCCGACAAACTGGCCCGCGCCCTGCTGCACTTGCTGGAACAGCGCACCGGCCCCCTGACCTGACTCCGGCCCCAAGGAGGTCCCTCATGTCGCCCTCCATGCACGCCCTCTGGCTCGAAGACGGCCATTTGCAGGTCCGCGCGGACGTGCCCGTGCCCACGCCCGGCCCCGGCGAAGCCCTGATTCGGGTGCGCCTGGCCGGCATCTGCGGTACCGACCTGGAGATGGTGCGGGGCTACTACCCCTTCACCGGCATCCTGGGCCACGAATTCGTGGGGCAGGTGGTGGCCGCGCCCGACGCGCCGGCGTGGGAGGGCCGGCGGGTGGTGGGCGAAATCAACATCACCTGCGGGCAGTGCCGTTTTTGCCGCCGCGGCCTCGAGCGGCACTGCGAAAACCGCACGGTGCTGGGCATCTTGGGGCATCACGGCGCGTTTGCCGACTATGTGACCCTGCCCGTGCGCAACCTGCACGCGGTGCCCGACGCGGTACCCGACGAGATGGCCGTGTTCACCGAGCCCCTGGCCGCGGCCGTGGAGGTGTTAGAGCAAGTGCACGTGCGCCCCAGTCAGCCCGTGCTGGTAGTGGGGACGGGGCGGCTGGGGCATCTCATCGCCCGGGTGCTGACGCTAACCGGCGCGGAGGTGCACGGCGTCACCCGCCGCGCCGAGAACGCAACCCGGCTGCGCGCCGCGGGCGTGCGGCCCCTGACCCCCGACCAGGTGCCCACCGCGGCCTACCCGCTGGTGGTCGAGGCCACGGGCTCACCCCACGGGCTGGACCTGGCGCGGCAGGCCGTAGAGCCCACGGGCCGCATCGTGCTCAAGAGCACCTATGCCCACCCGCAGCCCCTCAACCTGTCCCCCGTGGTGGTGAACGAACTCACCCTGGTGGGCTCGCGCTGCGGGCCTTTTGCGCCCGCGCTGCGCCTGCTGGAACGCCACCGGCTCGACCCGCGCGACCTCATCGAAGGCCGCTACCCCCTGACGCGCGGCCTCGAGGCCTTCGCCCATGCGGCCCGGCCGGGCGCGCTCAAGGTGCTGTTGGTGCCGGGGGATTGAGGAACACGATTTCGGGCCGGGCCCCGCGGTCGGCATCCAGGTGCAGCAACCCCACACTGGGCGGCACCGGGCTGCGGTCGTTGCCCAAAGGCGAACCGGGGTTGACCACCCATTGCGCCCCAAAGCGCCGAATCATGGGGTAATGGATGTGGCCGAAGACCACCACATCGGCCTGGGGGCACGCGGCGCGCGCCCGCAGCACGAAACGCCGAAACGGCAGCGGGTGGCCCATCCAATAGGCCACCTTGTCGCGCACATAGCGGGCCAGGGCCCCGTGCCCGTGCACCAGCCCAAGACGAAAAGGCCCCACCTGCACCGTGCGCCGCAATGGCAGCCGCAGCATCAGCCAGTCGCGGTTGCCGCGCACCGCATACACCGGCGCCAGGCGGGCCAACTGCGCCAACACCCCCGGCGTGACCACATCGCCGGCATGCAAAATGCAGCATACCCCGGCCCGGTCGAACACCTGCAGCACGGCCTCGGGCAGCCGCCGCGTCCGGTCGGGGATGTGGGTGTCCGCGACCAGGCCCACGGTCCACGCCGGGCTCATGACCCCGCGGCCTCCCAGGCGCGCAACACCGCGTCCACATCATCGTCCAACGCGCCGGCTCGCGCCAGGGCGCGCAGAGCCTGGGTGAGCCAGCGCCGCCGCCCATAACGGGCGTACAGCGCGCGCAACAAAGCCAACGCGTCCGGGGCCCGCGCGGCCGCCCAGGCCCCGGCCAACACCTGGGCGCGCCACGGCGGCGGCAAACGCCCGGCTTGCAGCCGCTGCAGGGCCAGGTCGGGCGCGCGCGCCGCGACCGCCTGCAACGCCGCCACGATGGCCGGACGCAACGCCGCGGCCTCGTCACGCGCGGCCCAGGCTTCGGCATGGTCCCACACCGCCGCGGGAGACAGCACCGCGGGGGCCAGGGCCCAGGCCAGCGCCACCGCGCGCGGTGAGCGCGGCCGCGGGCCCGGCGTGAGCCAGGCGCGCACCAGCGCGGCCTGCCGGCCGCGCGGCGCGGCGGCCAGCACGGCCTGCAACGCATCCCGCACCTCGGACCGCGGGTCCGCCGCCAGGGGGAGCAACGCGTCCGGCGCGGCCCGGCCGCGCGCGTAGCGGGTTCCCCAGGCGGCCGCGGCCAGGGCCCGATAGGCCGCGTAAGGCGACGCCGCGAGGCTGCGCAAATACGCCGCGGACACCGGGCCCGCGGCCAGGGCCTGCCCCGCGGGCACCAGCACCCGCTGCACCAGGTCGGGCGGCAGCGCGCGGTTGGCCGCCACGGCCGGATGCTGCCGCAAGCCCTCCAGGGCCGCGTCCAGGGCTTCAGGGTCGCCAAAGCGCGCGGCCAGACGCACATCCTGCAGCCAGGCCTGCCGTTGCCGACGATTCATCGGGGCCTCACAAACACCGAGGCCGCGCGCGGCGCGGCCTCATCCCAGAACGCAGGTCGAAGGCTCATTCCTGACCGGCTTTCTGCAACTCTTGCTCGATGACGGCCTGGAAGTTCTCGAAGGGCTGCGCGCCCACCAGGGGGACGCCGTTGATGAAGAAGGTAGGCGTGCCCCGCACCCCGGCCGCGACACCGTCCTCGAAGTCTTTTTGCACTTCGTCCATGTAGCGCTCTTCGTCAATGCAACGGCTGAACTCGTCCACATCCAGGCCCAGTTGGTCCGCGTAGGCCACATAGGTATCGCGGCCCAAGGGCTTATCGCCCAGGAAGAGCAGGTCGTGATACTCCCAGAACTTGCCCTGCTCGTTGGCGCACTGGGCCGCGATGGCCGCGGGCACGGCCTGGGGATGAATCTGCACCAGAGGGAAGTCCCGATACACGAAGCGAATCTTGTCGCCGTAGGCTTCCTTGATGCGGTCGTAGGTCTGCTTACGGAAACGGGTGCAGAAGGGGCATTCGAAGTCGGAAAATTCGATGATGGTCACCGGCGCGTCCTCGGGGCCCCAGGCCGGGTCGTCATCCACCGAGACCTCGACGCGCTGCTGACCCTGGTTGGGCGCCGCGGTCGGCGGCCCTGCGGGCCGCGCGCCCTGGGACGGCGCGGCGGGCGCGGCCGCGCGCTGGGTCGCCAGGGCTTCGGCCACCGCGGTGCGCGCGGCCTCACGGGCGATGGCCTCGATTTGCTCCTGCTCCAGGGTTTGGCCGCCGCTGCAGGCGGCCAGCGCCAGGGCCAGCAGGCCCACCAACGCCAGCAGCCACCCGCCTCGGCCCCAAAGCGAACGAGAGGGGGAAGGGAAGAACGGCATGTGAAATTCTCCTTCTAAGGGGATGACCCTCGACTTTTTTTGACCATAGCCCAACGCCACGGCCACGACCAGGGGCCATTTGGCGCGTTTGGGCCCGGCCACGGGGTTGGGAAGAATGATTATACTCGATGGTACGGGGGGTCAGTCCGCGTCGGGGAGGGATTCGGGGGCCGCGGCCGCTTGCGCTTCCAACAGGCGGGCCCCGGCCTGCACCTCGCGCAGGGCGCGGGCCAGGTGCCGCTCCAACGCGGTGAGCAACTCGCGCGCGTAGGCCTCGGCGTCGGCGCGCATCTGCGCGGCGTCGGCCTCGGCCTGGGCCAGGATTTCCGCCGCGCGCTGCTCCGCGGCTTGCACGATTTCGTGCTCGGCCACCCGGCGGGCCTTCTCCTCCTCGGCCGCGCGCACGATGCTCCGGGCCTGTTCCTGGGCCTGGGCGATGATGCGCTCTTTCTGGCCCAAAATCTTGCGGGCCTTGCGCACCTCGTCGGGTACCGCGATGCGCATCTGGTCAATGAGGTCCCACACCTTGTCTTCGTCGAGCACCACGCCGTGAAAGAAGGGCACATACGACGGGATTTGCGGGCTCTCGTTGACCAGTTCTTCCAGGCGGTCCACCAGTTCCAGAATGTCCATGGTTCACCCCTCCTGGGGGTTGGCGCGCTCAATCACCCCGCAAGGATGCGGGTAGGTAATGATTATACCATGTCCCATCATCGTCCGAAAAGCGCCGGCGCAGCGCCGCGGCCACATGCGGCGGCACCATGCTGCTCACATCGCCGCCCAACGACGCGATTTCGCGCACGGTGGTGGACGACAGGAAGGTGTACTTTTCGTCGGTAATCAGCGCCACCACCTCGATGTCGGGCGCCAGGCGATGGTTGGCCAGGGCCATGCGAAACTCCCGCTCGAAGTCGGAGAACACCCGCAGCCCCCGGATGATGACCTGCGCGCCGATGCGCTGGCAAAACTCCACCGTAAGGCCGTGGTAGCCCACCACGGTGATGTTCGGATGCTGCCGAAAACTCTCGCGCACCAGGGCCAGCCGCTCCTCGGGGCTGAAGGCCAACTGCTTCAGGGGCCGGTCATACACGGCCACCACCACCTCGTCGAACAACCGGGCCGCCCGTTCGGCGATGTCAATATGTCCATAGTGGATGGGATCGAAACTGCCGGGGAAAACCGCCTTGATGTAGGTCATGAGGGCTCCTTTTCGGCCAAACCCAGGGCCAGGCCCCAGGTCTCAGGACACTTCGGCGCGGTCCTGCAAAGCCGCCTCCAGGGCCTGGGCCAGGGGCGCGTGCTCCGGCTGCTGCAAGTGCGGGTCGCGGGACAAGACCTCTTGGGCCAGGGCGCGGGCCTTTTCGATGAGGGGGATGTCCAGCAAGGTCGCCAGCCGCAGGGTCGCGACCTCGTAGCCCGACTGCCGGGTGCCCAGGAATTCGCCCGGCCCCCGCTGCCGCAAATCCAGTTCCGCCAGGCGAAAGCCGTCGTGGATGCGCACCAGGGCCTGCAGGCGCTCGTTCTCCTCCGCGGCCCGCTCGGTCTCGGGGATGAGCAGGCAATAGGCTTGCTGCCCGCCCCGGCCCACGCGCCCGCGCAACTGGTGCAACTGGGCCAGGCCAAAGCGGTTGGCGCCTTCGATAATCATCACCGTCGCGTTGGGAATGTCCACTCCCACCTCGATGACGGGGGTCGCGGCCAGAATGTGGTATTCGCCATCCCGAAAGCGCCGCATGACCGCGTCCTTCTCGTCGGGCTTCATCTTGCCGTGCAGCAGGCCCACCTTGAGGTCCGAGAAGACCTCGTTTTGCAGGCGCTCATAAGCCGCCAACACCGCGGGGGTGTCGCGCAGCGCGTCGCTCTCGCTGGGCTCGATGAGGGGGTAAAGGATGAAGGCCTGATGCCCGCGCGCCACTTCCCGGCGCACCACGGTGTAGGCCCGCTCGCGTTCCTTGGGGTAGAGGATGGTGGTCTGGACGGGTCGGCGGCCGGGGGGCATCTCGTCCAACACCGTCAAATCCAGGTCGCCGTAGAGGGTCAGGGCCAAAGAGCGGGGGATGGGCGTGGCGGTCATCACCAGCACATGGGGGGCCTGGCCTTTGGCCCGCAGCGCGGCCCGCTGCCGCACGCCAAAACGGTGCTGCTCGTCAATGACCACCATCTGCAAATCGTGGAACTGCACCGGCGCCTCGATGAGCGCGTGGGTGCCCACCAGCACCTTGACCCGGCCCGCGGCCAGGTCGGCCAGCAGGTCGCGGCGCTGCGCCGCGGGGGTCGCGCCGGTCAGCAGGCGAATCTCGTCGGGCTGCAGGGGCGCGTCGTCCCCTTGGGCCAGCAGGCGCTGCAGGCTGCGGTAGTGCTGCTCGGCCAGGATGGCCGTGGGCGCCATGAGCGCGGCCTGGGCCCCGTGCTGGGTGACCATCGCGATGGCCAGCGCGGCCACCACGGTCTTGCCCGCGCCCACATCGCCCTGCAGCAGGCGGTTCATGGGGCGCCCCGAAGTCAGGTCGGCCCGCAAGGTGGCCAGCGCGCGCTGCTGCGCGCCCGTCAGGCGGAAGGGCAACCGCGCCACCTGCTGTTCCAGCCAGGCGTCGTCCACCGGGAAGGTGCGGGCGGCCACGGCCTTGACCTGCTGCCGCAGCCGCAACAGGCCCAGTTGCAGCATGAAGACTTCGTCGAAGGCCAGGCGCTGGCGGGCCCGTTGCAATGCGTCGCCCGACTCGGGCGCGTGCATCTGCTGCAGGGCCCAGCCCAACTCGGGCAGGTCGGCCTGCTCGCGCACCCATGCGGGCACCGGGTCGGGCAGCCGCGGAGCCCACTGCGGCACGATTTGGGCCATCAGGTTGCGCAGCCAGCGCTGGGTGATGCCCTGGGTCAGCGGATACACGGGCAAGATGCGACCCTGCACCACTTCCTGAGCCCGCAGCGTCTCCCACTCGGGATTCCGCAACACCGGCCGGCCCAGATACTGGTCCACCACCCCCCACAAGGCCACCCACGCGCCCGGCTTGAGACGGTCCAAAATCCAGGGCTGGTTGAACCAGGTGACCTGCACCCGGCCCGAAGGGTCTTCCACCCAGGCCTCGATGAGCACCAGGTTGGGGCGGGGTTGGCGGCGCCGGATGCTGCGCACCTGGCCCAACACCACCACCCGCTGCCCATAGTGCCGGGGCAGAGCCCGAATGCCGTCGGCCTTGCGAAAGTCGTGGTATTCACGGGGGAAGTAGTACAGCAGGTCGCCCATGGTGCGAATGCCCAGCCGGGCCAGACGCTGGGCGCGTCGCGGGCCCACCTGGGGCGCCACGGTCACGGGCGCTTGCAACGCCTGGTGCCACGCGGCCCACGGCGGCGCGGCCGAAGCCTTGTTCCGCCGCGCGGCCCCGCCGTTGGGGGTGGGGGGAACCGGCTCCGCGGGGGCCGGCCGGTCGTGCGTGCGGGCCGGGGGCCGCGCGCGCGCCGCCGCGACGCCCCACGCCGGCCACGCCTCGGGCAGGGCCGCGTGCAGCGCATCCCACAGGGCCCGCAGGCGCTGCGCGCGGGCCTCAGGGGTCAGGTCCCCATACCCTTGCAGCGCGGCCTGCACCTGCGCGACCACCGCCTCGGGCACGCCCTGGCCGCGGGCCTCCGCGGGCCAGGTCTGCAAGATGCTCTCCAGCCCCCGGGTCACGGCCCGATTGTCGTAGCCACGGCGGGCTTCCAGTTCCAGAAATTTGCGCAATTTGACCAGCGATGTGTCCATAGCGGATTTTATTCTACCACGAGCGCCGGTCTGGGCTTGTGGTATGCTATAGGCGCCTGCGAGGGAGTAGCATGCCCATTCACTGGCCCACCGTCTACGCGCATATGGATGCCAAACTTCAGGCCTGGCAGGCGCAGCAAGAAGCGCAACGCCAGGCCTTAGAGGCCACGCGCGCGGAAATGGCCGCCTGGGCCGCGCGGCCCGGCGAAGCCGCGGCCCTGGTGCAGCGCCTGCTGCGCGACCATCCGCGGCTGGCCGAGCGCTATCGTCTGGCCTGGCCCCTGGACGACCGGCCCTGGGACACGGGACACTGCCCCGACGCGACCGCCGAGGACGAGTGCCCACGGCCCACGGCCATGCCCCCCGGGCAGGTGTGGGCCGCGGACGGCTCGCAAATCACCCCCGACCGACACGCGGCGGCCTTCTTCGGCCTGGTCAATGTGGGCGTGGTGCACATGCAGCCCGGGCACACCCCCACCGTAGCCACCCACACCTGGCTCTATCTGGAGCCCGACTTCGCGGCCCACGCGGGGGAAGAGACCGCCTTCATCGCCGCGCAGCGCGACCTTTACGAAGTGGAGACCCTGGCCGACCACGCGCTGAACGCGGCCGCGGGGCCGCGGCCCATCGTCGCGCTGGTGGACGGCCCGCTGGAGTTGTGGCGCCGGGGCGGCGTGGAGGTCGGCAAGGCCCGCGGCCGCTACGCCTCGGCCCTGGGTCGTATGCTGGCCGGGGGCGTGCTGCCCGCGGGGTATGTGGACCGCCCCCGCTCCGCACCGATGGTGCACACCTTAGCCCTGCTGCATGCCCACCGCCAGGGGCGAAACCTGGACCAGGAGGACCTGGCCGCGTACTGGCCCGGCGTGGCCGACGCGCACCTGTGGCTCGGCCTGCTGCGGCCCGGCCAGCGTTCGCCCACCCTGCGCATCTGGACGCCGGTCCCACCGCAAGGCCAGGGCCAGCCCATCCCCCTGGCGGCTTTCTACCTGCGCCTGCAGGGGCAGGCCCTGGCCCGGGTGGACATCCCCCTGGAGGCCGCGGCCGACCCCGCGGCCTTAGACGCACTGCACCGCCACCTGCTCTACCAGGCCCACATCGTACCCGGCCGCGCCTATCCCTACATCCTGCTGCGCGCGCACGAGACCGCGCTGGTGACCTACGACGAACGCCGCACCCTTGAGGCTTATTTGCAACGCCGTCTGGCCGAAGTCACGGGCCAGGTGCGGGGGCGTTCGGCCAAACAGCAATTGAAAGACGCGGTGTCGGGCGGCCGACGCCGCCGGGAGGGAACGCCATGACCGCTGCATCCCCATTGCCCATCGGCCGCTTGCTGCGGGCCAACATCGGCGA
>WGAK01000247.1 GCA_015494815.1 Anaerolineales bacterium
AACCCTGCCCAAGCACCGGGTTCCAACTGGAATACTACACCCTGCGGCCGGCCGACACGCCGGCCACGGCCGCGCCCTATCTGGTGGCCGTGGTGTTCCAATGGCACCCGCTGCACAGCCCGGACGAACGCGCGGCCATTCGGCAGCAAGTGTGGGACACCCTGCGCATCACGCCCGAGCATGTGCCGGAGCGCTAAGCCCAAAGACGAAAAAAGCCGCCCTCGCGGGGGCGGCTCAAAAAAAGCGAACGGTTGCGACTCAGGCCAGCATCTCGGCCAGCAGGTCCGCAATTTCCTCGGGGTGGCGGGCGACGGGTACCTGCGCGGCCTCCAGGGCCTTGATTTTCTCGGCCGCGGTGCCTTCGCCGCCTTCGATGATGGCGCCCGCGTGGCCCATGCGCTTGCCCGGCGGCGCGGTCTGCCCGGCGATGAAGCCTACCACAGGCTTGCTCATGTGCTGGCGGATGAAGGCCGCGGCCTGCTCTTCGGACGAGCCGCCGATTTCGCCAATCATCACCACGGCCTCGGTTTGCGGGTCTTCTTCGAACATGCGCAGCACTTCGATGAAGTCCAGCCCTTTCACCGGGTCGCCGCCGATGCCCACCGTGGTGCTCACGCCCAGGCCCCGCAGTTTCATCGCGTAGACCACCTCATAGGTCAGCGTGCCCGAGCGGGACACCACCCCCACATGGCCCGGAATGGCGATGTTGCCGGGGATGATGCCCACCTTGGCCTCGCCCGGCGTCAGCAAGCCGGGGCAGTTGGGGCCCACCAAGGTGGTGCCCTTTTCGCGCAAATAGGTGGTCACCCGCATCATGTCTTGCACGGGGATGCCCTCGGTGATGGCCACCACCAGGCGAATGCCCGCGTCCGCGGCCTCGAGGATGGCGTCCGCGGCGAAGCGCGCCGGCACGAAAATCACGCTGGTATCCGCGCCCGTGGCCTCGACCGCGGCGGCCACCGTGTCGAACACGGGGATGCGGTCCAGCACCCACTCGCCGCCCTTGCCGGGCGTGACGCCGGCCACCACCTGGGTGCCATAGGCCACCATGCGCTCGGTGTGGAAACGGCCTTCGCGGCCGGTAATGCCTTGCACCACCACGCGGCTCTTCTTGTTGACCAGGATGCTCATGCCTCGCCTCCTTTCGCCACCTGCACGGCTTTTTGCGCGGCTTCGGCCAGGGTTTGGGCCGTAATCATGTCGGCATCTTGCAGCAGGGCCAGCCCTTCTTCCGCGTTGGTGCCCACCAGGCGCACCACCATAGGCACCTCGGGCTTGACTTCTTCCATCGCCTGCAAGATGCCCCGGGCCACCTCGTCGCCGCGGGTGATGCCGCCGAAAATGTTGATGAGCACGGCCTTGACCTTGGGGTCCGCCAAAATCAAGCGGAAGGCCGCGGCCACCTTCTCGGCGGTTGCACCACCGCCGATGTCCAGGAAGTTGGCGGGCTCGCCGCCGTACAGTTTGATGATGTCCATGGTCGCCATGGCCAGACCCGCGCCGTTGACCATGCAGCCGATGTCGCCATCCAGTTTGATGAAACTCAGGCCATAGCGCCGGGCCTCGACCTCGGTGGGGTCTTCCGCGTCCAGGTCGCGCATCTCGGCCAGGTCAGGATGGCGATAGAGCGCGTTGTCGTCCACAATCATCTTGCCATCCAGGGCCAGCAGGTCGCCCTGAGCGGTGATGACCAGGGGGTTGATTTCGGCCAGGGTCGCGTCGCTGGCCTGATAAGCCTTCCACAGCCCAAAGGCCACCTTGGTGAACGCACGCCATTGCTCGCGCGGCAGGTCAATGCGCAGCGCGACATCCCGCACCTGATAGGCCTGCAGGCCCAGCAGGGGATGAATGTGCACTTTGGCAATCTTCTCGGGGCTGCGCCGGGCCACCTCTTCGATGTCCACGCCGCCTTCCGACGACGCCATGAGCACCGGCCGCTTGGCGGCCCGGTCGTTGGTGATGCCCAGGTAGATTTCGTGCGCGATGTCCACCGCGGGGTCCACCAGCACTTTGCGCACCGGCAGGCCCTTGATGGTCATCTGCAAGATGGCCTTGGCGACTTCGCGCGCCTCGCCGGGAGTGCGGGCCAGTTTGATGCCACCGGCCTTGCCCCGACCGCCCACCAGCACCTGGGCCTTAACCGCCACGGGGCCGCCGAATTCCCGGGCGATGGCTTCGACCTCTTCCGGTGTGGTCGCCACCTTGCCCGGCGGAATGGGGACCCCGTACTGGGCGAAGACGCGTTTGGACTGATATTCGTGCAACTTCATGGATTCGCTCCCAAGCAAAGGGTAAACCAAACGGCGCGGTGATTATACCACCGGGGCCGCGGGCAAGGGCCTGACATTCGACCAAGGGGGCTCAGGGCCAGGCTTGCTGCAGCCAGGTGAGGGGGTTGACCGGCACGCCGCCCACCCACAGTTCCCAGTGCAGATGCGGGCCGGTGGAACGCCCGGTGCTTCCGGCCAGGCCGATTTCGTCGCCGGCCTGCACCTGCTGCCCAGGCTGCACCTCGATGGCCGACAGGTGCCAGTAGCCGGTGTACACGCCCCAGCCGTGGTCGAGGATGACCGCGCCGCCCCGCACTTCCAGGTTCTCGGCCAGCACCACCACGCCGTCCGCGGCCGCGTAGATGGGCGTGCCCAGGCCACCGCACAGGTCCACGCCCGCGTGATAGCCCCACAGCGCGCCGTCGTTGTAACTGCGGCGGGTGCCGAACAGCGAGTTGATGCAGTCGCCGCCATAGGGCGAGGGCGCCTGCATGGGGCCGTCCCAATAGCGGGTGGGCGTGTAGCCCGACATAATTTCGGCCACGCGGGCGCTCTCGGCCTGGGCCACGGTCGCATCCAAAAACTCGGGCGGGACCGTGATTTCTTCGAAACCGTAGTCACCGGCCGCGATGGGCTGCTCTTGCTCGAAGGCCCAGGCGCGGCCGTCGGGCAGGGTCCCCTCCAGGCGCAAGGGGTACGGCTCCACCCAGGCCAGGGGGTGCACGCCGCTCAGCGCGACGAAGGTGCGACCGGCCGCGTCGTCCGCGGGCGCGTCGTCCCAGGGCGCGAAGTGCAGCGGCCGCGTGCGCCAGGCGCCCTGCACGGGCGGTGCCTGGTCCGCCGCATCGGCAGGAAGGGCCGCGGGGGCCAGGGTCACGAACAAGGCCCAGGTCTCGCCCTGCACCCGCGGGTCGGGCTTCCAGCGCACCGCACGCACTTCGGGCGGCAGCGCGCCCAAGGCCTGGTCGCGGCCGTCGGCCGCGGGGTAGAACAGCACATCGTCGGCCAGGGCCTGCGACGCCCCGCTGAGGTGATTCAGCCAGCGCAGCACCCACGGGTTCACGCCCTGGCGCGCGGCGGCCTCCAAAAGGCCCTCGCCGGGGCCCAACTGCAGGCGGGCCAGCGCGGGCCAGGCTTGCGGGCCGGTGGCGTCGCCGGGCACGATGACGGGCCGGCCCGCGTACAACTGATAGGGGCTCACCAGATGGTTCAGGCGCACGAACTCGGCCGGGGGCAGCCGGTAGCGCCGGGCCAGGCTGCGCCAGTCTTCGCCAAAGGGCACGGTGACGGCGTACAGGTAGCCGCTCACCGCGGCCAGGTCGGGCAAAATCAACTCGCGGCCCGGATACAGCACATCGTTGGGGCCCAGGCCGTTGACGGCCATCAGTCGGTCGAGGTCTACGCCAAAGCGGGTGGCGATGCCGTAGAGGGTATCGCCGGGTTGCACCACATAGCGGGGCCCTACGGGCGGCGAAGGGCTGGCCGTGACCGTGGTCGAAGGCGTGGGTGTGGCCGTCAGGGCCACCAGGCCGGCCCGCGCGGAGCCGGTTCCCCACAACAACCCCACCAGCACCACCCCCAGCCAGGCGGCCCATTTACGCGCGTTGCCAGTCAAGGCGGTCTCCTATACGAAAGTCGGGGTAACGTTCGGGATGCAACTCCAGCACATAGCGGGCCGGCGCGCGCGGCACCAGCACCGAACGCCAGGCCCGGGCCAGGCGCACATCCACCACCCGGCGCTCGGTGGACAACCACACCACGGCCAGGTCGAAGCGCATGCCGAACATGTGGATGGCGGTGTCGAGCCGGCCGGGCCGCGGCCATACGAAGAGCAGGCCGTCGTCGGGTGCCAGGGCGGGCTGGCCCATCAAGCCCCGCAGGCGACACCACCACGAGGCGCACAAACGCACCCAGAGGGGCTGCGCCAGGGGTCGGGTGCGGTTGAAAAGGCGATAGCGGGTCATGCCCCGAATTATACCGCGGGGGCAGTGGTATAATGTGGGGGTGTTTGGACCCCTTCTGGTCGTTGGAGAGGACCTATGAAACGCACATGGACCCAGCAGCCGTGGTTCTGGGCTGCGCTCGGGAGCCTGTTGGGGCTGCTGGTTTTGGGCCTTGGCTTTGGTTGGGTGTGGTGGACCCGGCCCGCGACGGGCGGCGTGGCCATGCCGACGCTGCCACCGACGCCCACCCGTCAGGCCGCGACCACCGACACGCCGGTCGCGGCCACGGCCACCCTGCCCCCCGACCAGCCCACGGCCACGCCCAGTGTCACCCCCACCCCGACC
>WGAK01000248.1 GCA_015494815.1 Anaerolineales bacterium
ACCCTGGCCAAAATCAAGGCCGAGCAGGTCCCTGAAGCCCAGGCCGAAGCCGCACCCGAGCCCGAGGCGTCGGCCGCGGCCGACGCCTCGGGCTCGGGTGCGGCTTCGGCCTGGGCTTCAGGGACCTGCTCGGCCTTGATTTTGGCCAGGGTGGATTCGCCCAGCAGGTCTTCGTCGCTCACTTCCTCGGGCAGCGGTTCGCCCACTTCCACGGGGATTTCCTCTTGCTGCTGCTCGGCCTCTTCCTTGGCCCGCAGTTGCTTGCCTTCCAGCACCGCGTCGGCCATCAGGCCCACGATGAGTTTGATGGCCCGGATGGCGTCGTCGTTGGAGGGGATGACATAGTCAATGTTGGTGGGGTCGCAGTTGGTGTCCACCATCGCCACCACGGGGATGTTCAGGCGGTTGGCTTCTTTGATGGCGGTTTCTTCGCGACACACATCCACCACGAAGACGATGTCGGGCAGGCGGGTCATGCTGCGGATGCCGCCCAGCCGCGACTGCAGGCGCTCGATTTTGCGCAGCACCATGAGGGCTTCTTTCTTGGTCAGGCGCTCCAGTTCGCCGCTGTCGCGCATGTGCTCCAGTTCTTCCAGATAGCGGATGCGCTGGCTGATGGTGCGCCAGTTGGTGAGCATGCCGCCCAGCCATTTGTAGTTGACATAGGGCATGCCCGCGCGGGTGGCCTCTTGGGCGATGATGTCTTGGGCCTGGCGTTTGGTGCCCACGAAGAGCACGATGCCGCCCTGGGCCACGGTGTCGCGAATCAGATTGTAGGCCTCGCGCAAGGCCTTTTGGGTGAGTTGCAGGTTGATGATGTGCACGCCGTTGCGGGCGGTAAAAATGTACGGCGTCATCTTGGGGTGACGCCGATTGATGCGGTGCCCGAAATGCACGCCGCTTTCGAGCAGGGTTTTGAGGGAAACAATGGGGGGCATGGGAACCTCCTGCGTTCGGCCTCCGCCTCCGTCATCCCCGGGCCGGACCGAAGCCGTCAGTGGGTGAACCACCAACTTCACCCCGGCACGCCCGTCCCGAGTCGGGAAGCGTGCGTTGTGAGAGAATGGCCGCCTGGTGGCAGCAACCGGGTAGTATACCACAAACCCGGCCATTTGCACGAAAAAACTGGCGGGCCGGAGGCCGTTCGCGCCGGCGCGCTCAAATCCAACATTGCCAAAATTCGGCCTCCGCTGTATAATTAGGGCGCTTGGGCGGTTAGCTCAGTTGGTTAGAGCGCCACGTTGACATCGTGGAGGTCACAGGTTCGAGTCCTGTACCGCCCACTGGTTGTTTCGCAAACGCGATGACCGGGACGAGTAGCCGGTCCCGCGCGTTGCCAGAGAGAGGGGCCCACGGGCTGCAAGGCCCCTTCAACGCGAGCCGGCGAAAACCCCCCGCGAGCGGAACCCTGAACCCCGCCCGACGCGGTCAGTAAGGGAACCGGTTGGGCCCCGTTATCGGCCCCCCGAGATGGCCGGGGCCCCGCGCCCGGTCAAACTGGGTGGAACCGCGTGCGCCGAGCGCCCGCCCCAGATGGGGTGGGCGTTTTTGATTGCCCAACCCGCCTTTCGGCCGTGCAGGAGGTTGTCTCATGGCACCCAAGCCTATCTCGCCGCCCCCTATCCCCGATGATTATCCCCATAGCGATTTGTATCGCATTCGGCACAGCCTGGCCCACATTATGGCCCAGGCCGTGCTGGAGAAATTCCCCGGCGCCAAGATTGCCATTGGCCCGCCCATTGACTACGGCTTTTATTACGACTTCGACCTGCCGCGGCCCATCAAGGAAGAGGACCTGGCCGATATCGAAGCCCGCATGCGGGAAATCATCGCCGAAGGCCATGCCTTCACCCGGCGGGTCATCGCGCCCGACGAGGCCCGGGAACTCTTCCGAGACCAGCCGTACAAACTGGAACTCATCGAGGATATCCTGAGCCGCGGCACCGACGAGTATGGCAACCCCCTGCCGCCGGGGGAGCAGCCGGTGCTGACCACTTACAAGCACGCCACCTTCGAGGATTTGTGCCGCGGGCCCCATGTGGACAACACCCGCGACATCAACCCCAAGGCCTTCAAGTTGATGTCCATCGCGGGGGCCTACTGGCGTGGGGATGAGACCAAGCCCATGCTCACCCGCATCTATGGCACGGCCTGGCGCACGCCCAAAGAGTTGCGCCAATATCTGCAATGGCGCGAAGAAGCCCAAAAGCGAGACCATCGGCGCCTGGGCAAAGAACTGGGACTGTTCGTGTTCGCGCCCGACGAAATCGGGCCGGGCATCCCCCTGTTCACGCCCAAGGGCGAGATTGTGCGGCATTTGCTGGAATCGTATGTGCGGGAGGTGCAGACCCGCTATGGCTTCACGCATGTGTGGACCGGCCACATTGTGCGCGAAGATTTGTATGCCCGTTCGGGCCATCTGCAGAACTACGCGGATGTCATGTTCCCCCCCATGGTGGACGGCGACGACCGCTATCGCCTCAAGCCCATGAATTGTCCCAGCCATATGACGCTGTACAAGAAGATGGGGCGCCATTCCTATCGCGAGTTACCGCTGCGGTTTTCCGAGTTCGCCACGGTGTATCGCTATGAGAAAAAGGGCGAGTTGCACGGCCTGACCCGGGTGCGGTCGCTGACCCAGGACGATTGCCATATCTTCCTGATGCCCGAACAAATCCAGAGCGAGTTTGCCATGCTGCTGGACCTGGTGCAGGAAATTTTGGGGCGTTTCGGGTTGACCAACTATCAGGTGCGGCTGTCGCTGCGGGGCGAAGGGGGGAAGTATGTGGACGACCCCGAGAAGTGGAATGCGGCCGAGGCCGCGCTGCGGAACGCGTTGAACGCCAGCGGCCTGGACTACACCGAGGCCTACGGCGAAGCCGCGTTCTACGGCCCCAAAGCCGACTTTGTGGCGCGCGACACCCTGGGCCGCGAGTGGCAATTGTCCACCATTCAGGTGGACTTCATCCAACCGGCACGGCTGGGCCTGACCTACATCGGCCCCGACGGTGAAGAGCACACCCCCGTGGTGCTGCATCGGGCCATCATGGGCAGCACCGAGCGTTTCTTGGGCGTGCTCATCGAGCACTATGCCGGCGCGTTCCCGGTGTGGCTGGCGCCGGTGCAGGTGGTGGTGCTGCCCATTGCCGACCGTCACGCGGCCCATGCGCAAAGGCTGGCCGGGCGGCTGCGCACCGAGGGCCTGCGGGTCGAAGTGGACGCGGACAGCGAGACGCTGAACTACCGCATCCGGCGGGCCGAGAAGGCCAAGATTCCCTACATGCTGGTGGTGGGCGACCGCGAAATGGAAAACGGCACCGTGGCCGTGCGCATGCGTTCCCGCAAGAACCTGGGCACCATGACGGTGGACGCCTTTTTGGCCCGCATTCGGGCCGACATCGAGGCCGGTACCTGAGCCTCGCGGCGTTTCTCGGCCCTCCCAGCCCCTTCCACCCCCGGAAGGGGCTTTTTCGATGGTGCTATTTTGGAAGCATTCCGATTTGCGAAAATCGCGGCGCCAACGCTTGTCAGGGGCGGGTTCCTTGGGTATACTCAGGGTGCTGAATTTCTTAGACTTTTGTCTAAAAAATCTACCCCAGGAGCCAAGGATGTTCCCTGCCTTTTTGTTGGCACTGCGTGAAGGACTGGAGGCCGCGCTCGTCGTCGGCCTGATATTGGGGACTTTGGCCCGGCTGCGGCTGGCGGGTTTGCGGCGGGCCGTGTGGGGCGGTGTGGCCGGCGCGGCCGCGGTGAGCCTGGCCGTAGCGGGCGGTTTGTACGCGGTGGGGCGGGCGCTGGAAGGCCCGGCCGAGCCCATTTTCGAGGGCGCGACCATGCTCTTGGCCGCGGCCGTGCTGACCTGGATGCTCTTCTGGATGCGGCGGCACGCGCCGCACCTGCGCCGCCAAATCGAGGCCGATGTCGAGCGGGCCAGCCTGCTGCGCGCCGCGGGGCGCGGGTTGTTCGCGCTGGCCTTCTTCGCGGTGGTGCGCGAAGGCGTGGAACTGGCCCTGTTCCTGGCCGCGCTGCTCTTTCAGACCGGCCGTCAGCCCGTGCTGGCCGGCGCGCTACTGGGCCTGGTGGCTGCAGTGGGCCTGGGCTGGGCCGTGTATTCCTCCAGCCTGCGCCTGAATTTGCGCCTGTTCTTCCGGGTGACCACGGTGTTGCTGCTGGTGTTCGCCGCGGGGCTGGTCGCCCACGGCGTGCATGAGTTCGTCGAGGTAGGCTGGCTGCCGCCCCTGGTGGACCCCATCTGGAACACCAACGGCCTGTTGCCCGAGCAATCCATCCCCGGCCAGTTTCTCAAGGCCTTGTTTGGTTACAACGGCGACCCCACCCTGATGGAAGTGGGCGCCTATCTGGCCTATGTCGCCTCCATCGCGGCGTTTCTGCGGCGCCCCACCTGGCGGACGGCCCCCCGGCCGGTGTCTTGAAATGCCCGGCCATCCTTCGCCAAGGGAGGTTTGGTGATGTCCGTACCGATTGCCCGGCGGGGTTACGCTCATCCCGAAGTGTTGGTGTCCACCGAATGGGTGGCGGCCCACATGAACGACCCCCGGGTGCGCCTCATCGAGTCCAACGAGGACCCCTTGCTGTACGCCAGCGGCCACATCCCCGGCGCGGTCGAGGTGGACTGGGTGCGGGATTTGAACCACCCCGTGGTGCGCGATTATCTGGACCGCCCCGCATTCGAGGCGTTGATGGCGCGCATCGGCGTGACCCCCGACACCACCCTGGTGTTCTATGGGGACAAGCACAACTGGTGGGCCACCTATGCCTTTTGGGTGTTCCAACTGTTCGGCCACACCAACGCCAAAATCATGGACGGCGGCCGGCTCAAGTGGGTGCGCGAAGGCCGCGCGCTGACGCGCGACATCCCCACCTACGCGCCTACGACCTATCGCGCGCCCGAACGGGACGACCGTCGCATTCGCGCCTTTCGCGACGATGTGCTGGCGCATGTGCGGGCCGGTCGGCGGTTGGTGGATGTGCGTTCTCCGGCCGAGTTCCGCGGGGAGCGCCTGCACATGCCCGACTACCCCAATGAAGGCGCGCTGCGGGGCGGGCACATCCCCGGCGCGGTGAACATCCCGTGGAGCCGGGCCGTGAACCCCGACGACGGCACCTTTTTGGACGCGGCCGCGCTGCGGGCCATTTACGAAGGGGAGGCCGGTCTGAAACCCGACGATGACCTCATCGTCTATTGCCGCATCGGCGAGCGCAGCAGCCACACCTGGTTTGTGTTGACCTATCTGCTGGGGTACCCGCGCGTACGCAATTACGACGGCAGTTGGACCGAGTGGGGCAACCTGGTGGGCGTGCCCATCGAGAAACCGTAGCCTCTGCCTGAGACGCGGGCCGCGACCGTGGCCCCGAGGCCGGGCAGGCCGTGATGGTCTGCCCGGTTTGCGTTTGTCCAGGCCGGGCAAGGGCCGACGCGCCTTTTCCCCTGGTCAAAACCCAGGCTTTGCAGTATCATCGCCGGGGCGCCGGCGCGGGTAGGCCGCGGCCGGCCATTCTTCCCCCGGAGAAAGCGGCATGGCCGAACACCCTGGCTTTACCGTATGGCTCACCGGCTTGTCGGGCGCCGGCAAGAGCACCATCGCCCAACACCTGGCGCAGGCCCTGCGCCGCCGCGGCATGAAAGTGGAAGTGCTGGATGGCGATGTCATCCGGCAGAACCTGAGCAAAGGGCTGGGCTTTTCCAAAGCCGACCGTGACACCAACGTGTTGCGCGTGGGCTGGGTGGCCCAGGTGCTCAGCCGCAACGGCGTGGCCGTCATCGCGGCGCTCATCTCGCCTTACCGCGAAACGCGCAATCAGGTGCGGGCCAAGATTCCCAATTTCGTCGAGGTCTTCGTGGACGCGCCGCTGGAGGAAGTCATCCGGCGGGATGTCAAGGGCCTGTACAAGCGGGCCCTGGCGGGTGAAATTCCCAACTTCACGGGTATCTCTGACCCTTACGAGCCGCCCGAACGGCCCGAGGTGGTCTGCCGCACCGCGGAGGAAACGGTGGACGAGAGCGTGGGCAAGATTCTGGCCTATTTGGAGCAACAGGGCTGGCTGTTGCCCGAGCAGGCGTAGTCACGACCGGGGCCCGCGGGCCCCTTTTTTCACGCTTCGTCGTCCCACCGGGTGAGGGTGGCAGCGAATTCGGGGGTAAGCCGAGCCGCCCAGGTGGCAAGCAGGCGTCCGGCCCGTCGAATGTCGTCCAGCGCCACCATCTCCACGGGGGTGTGCATGTAGCGCAGGGGGATGCTCACCAGGCCGGTGGGCACGCCGGCGCGGGCCACTTGCAGGGCGGCCGCGTCGGTGCCCGAGTAGGTGGGCAGGTATTCGGTGTGGTGGGGGATATCCTCCGCCTGGGCCGTGGCCTGCAGCGCGGCATACACTTTGGGATGGATGTTGGCCCCCGTGCCCAAGGCCACGCCGCCACCCAGGGGGAAGCCCTGGTGTTCGGCCACGCCGGGCCCGCGACCGAAAGTTACATCTACGGCCACGGCGACGGTAGGCTGCAGGCCGTAGGCCGCGGTGGCCGCGCCGGCCATGGTGGTTTCTTCCTGAACCGTGGCCACGATGTCCACATCCCAGGCCGGGCGGCAGGCCGCCAGCGCCTGCAAGGCCAGGGTCAGGGCCGCGACCGAGGCCCGGTTGTCCAGGCCGGGGCTCACGACGAAGGCTTCGCCCAGCATCTGGGGCTCGCGCGCGAAGGTGGCAGGCGTGCCCACGGGCACCCGGCGGCGCAGGGCTCGCGGGCCAAGGCCGGTTTCCACCCGCAGCGCGTCCAGAGGCAGGGGCTTGTCCGCGGGCACTTCGGGCGCCCAGGCGCGCGGCCAGGGGCGCAACACGCCGTACACCGGCTCGCCGGCCGGGGGCCACAGCCACACCGCCTGATGGGGCAACAGCCGGGCATCCAGGCCGCCGATGGGGGCCAGCGCAATCAGGCCGTGCTCGTCCACATGGGCGACGACGAAGCCGATGGTGTCCATGTGTGCGGCCAGCAGCAGCCGGGGCCGGGGGGCCGGGCCGTGGCCGTGCCGCCGCGCGACCACGCTGCCCAAGGGCGTGGTAAATACCTCGTCGGCCCAGGGCGCCCAGTGGCGCTGCAGCCAGGCGCGCACCGGCTCTTCCGCACCCGATACGCCGGGTGTGCGCAGCAGGTCGGGCAGCCAGGTGGTCAGGTCGGCGGGGGCAGCGGCAGCAACCTGGGACATGCGTCAACTCCCTACGGCGTGGGGGTGGGGG
>WGAK01000249.1 GCA_015494815.1 Anaerolineales bacterium
AGGGGGCGCACCAGGGGCTCGCCCGTGCGCGTCGCGTGCCACGCGCAGGTGTACCAGTAGGGGAGCCAGCGCACCCGGGTGCGCTGGCTCCCCTACTGGTACACCTGCGCGTGGCACGCGACGCGCACGGGCGAGCCCCTGGTGCGCCCCCTGTGGTGGGAGGCTCCCCGGCAGGCCGACCTGTGGGCGGTAGACGACGCGTTTCTGGTGGGGCCCGCGCTGCGGGTGCAGGTGGACACGGCTCTTGCGGCCGGGGCGCGCCCCGCCGCGATGGCCGACCCCGGACCCGACTGGCACGCCCTGCCCGCCTGGCCCGGCCTGCAGCGCCATTTGCGCCGCGGCCTGGCCGTACCGCTGGCAGAAGACCGCGGCCGCGCGCTGGTGTGGCTGCTGGCCCCGCCCGGCGCGGACGCGGCCGTCCACGGGCAGGTCTATCTGGACGCGGGCGACGGTGCAGGCCCGGCGCGGGTGCTCACCTGGCACGGGCACCGCCGCGGCGACCGCCTGCACCTGACGCTGCACAGCCGGGGCGCGTATCCCTTCCCCTATGCCGGGCACCGGCTGCGCGTGCTGGGCCCCGCGGGCCGCGCGCGACGGTATGACCTGCCGCTGCCCGCGGCCGATGCATCCTTCACCGTGGAGATTCCCCTGCCATGAAATGGCCCCCGCTGGAGCCCGCCACTTTCGTGCGTCGCGACAACCGCTTTCGGGCCACCATCCGGCTGAGCGACGGCCACACCGCGGCCGCGCACGTGCCCAATTCGGGCCGTTTGCACGACCTGTTCGTGCCCGGCCGGCAGGTATGGGTGCACCGGGCCGAGCGTGCAGGGCGTAAGACGCCCTATGACCTGCTGCTGGTGCAACTGCCCCACACCCTGGTTTCGGTGGATGCACGCCTGCCCAACCCGCTGTTCCGCGAAGCCCTGGCCGCGGGGCTGTTCCGCGATTGGCTGCCGGGCGCGGCTGCCTGGCCCGTGCGGGCCGAGCCCCCTTCCCCCGGTGGGCGGCTGGACTTCTGCCTGCGCGAGCCCGGCACCGGCCGCCGGGTGTGGGTCGAGACCAAGTCGGTGACCCTGGTGGAAGCCGGGGTGGCGCGCTTTCCCGACGCGCCCACAGCCCGGGGCCGCCGCCACCTGGCCGAGTTGGCGCAGCGGGTGGCCGCGGGCGACCGGGCCGCGGTGGTCTTCGTGGTGCAACGCGACGACGCGCGCGCGTTTGGGCCGCATCCCCACGCCGACCCCGATTTCCCCGCGGCGCTGCGCGCGGCCGCGCGGGCCGGCGTGGAGGTCTACGCCTACGCCTGTCGGGTCACCCGGCAGGACATTCGCTTGACGCGGCCCCTGCCCGTGCAAGACCTGGACTACGAGCCGTCGTCGGCGAAGGTGTAGCGCAAGACCAAATCGCTGAAAAAGGGGTCGGCCTGCACCCAGTATTCCGCGCTGCTCACCCCCGACAGCAACACCAGTTGGTCGTGATACACCGTGGCGACGGTCAGGCCCTCCAGGTTTGGCGGCGATGCCTTCCAGGTCAAAATCCAGCGCCCTTCCAAATCCAGATGCTGGTAATACACCCGCAGTTCCTGGTTCTGCAACAAAACCCGCTCGTCCAGGGTGTACAGGGCCGCGTCGCGCAAGTCCTGGTACGCCTGGCTGTCCATGCCGGCATACACATACAGCGCCAGCGCGCCCGAAGGCGAGAGCGCCATCAAGTAAGTCGCGGGCCCGCGTTCGGTGTCCACCGCGGTCTCGTGGACGGCCCACCCCCAGGGGATGTCGAACACCAGGCGCCCGTCCTGCGGGCCGGGCAAAGCCAGGCGATAGGGCGAATGGCGACCATACAGGGGCAGAACCTGCGCGGCTTCCGGGCGGGCCTGCAAGGTATGCCACAAAGCCTCGACCCACAGACGCTGGGCATCGGTGTGTTCCCCCTGGCTGGCGACCATCAAGGTGTAAACCACATTGTCGTAGGCGCGCGACCAACTCCAGATGTGCTCGGCCGCGGCGCGGTGTTCCCCTCGATGGGCCACCACTTCCCATGTCCCCTGGTCTTCTTGCCGGGCTTCGTCCAGCACGCACGGCACGGCCTGGGCCGCGGCCGTGCAGGCGTCCAGGGTAAATTGCCGGGCAAAGGCCCGCAGCGCGTCGTCCTCGAGCGCCACGCCCGTGTGGGTAACCACCGCGGCAGCCCAACGCAAGGTCTGCGCGGCGGTTGCGACCGGCTCCAGACGCACGCCGATGGCGTCCTCTTCCACCACCTGCCAGTCCGTCGGCAGGGCGAGCGAGAAGGCGCCGCTGGGGTGCGTGTAGCGCGGCGCGTCCGCTAAGGGATTCGCCGCCCCCGCGGTGGGGGAAGGCGAGGAGCCAACAGCAGAACAGGCCGCCAGCCCTATCAGGGCCAGCAGCCCGACCAAACCGTATCCGATGCGAGAAAAAGGAGCAATGGTGAGCATGGGTATCCCTCAACCTGTCCGCGTGAACGCGAACACAGCATCTTTATCCATCCCCAGATGGTGCTTCTTCATCCATGAACCTTAATTGGGGGAGTTGAATTGTACCGGATTTCCCCCGGGAGCCGCGCCGGTTTTGCCGAAAAAGAGCAATGAATTTTTGCGTTTATGAGGGCGCTTATATGGCGGCACGAGACCCACACGCGCGCCGTATCTTGACAAGTGCACAGACAGGCAGGCAAAGCAAGGTCTATCTGCGCCACCTTGCGTATTGGTCGCGGGCAGGCAGGGGGCAAACGCGCCTGATGTGTCGGTACGCGTCAGGAAGAACCGGGCCCCGCGCCATAACGCGGGGCCGGGCGGTTCAATCGTCTTCGCCGCCTTCCACGCCGGGGCCTTCGCCCAGGGTGCGGTGGCAGGCGTTGCAGCCCTGTTCGACGCGCGACCATGTGGTGTAGCCCTGTTGCGCGTCGCCGGCAGCATGCGCCGGATGACACAGCGCGCACCGATTGGCCGGGCCGCCCCATAGACGCCAGGCGGCCTCGAGGCTGTCGGCGTGATAATGGCCGTCCAGCCCGGGGCGGTCGCCGCGCGAGGGGCCTTCGCCGGGCTCGGCCGTGGTGGTCAACGGCATGTTGTGGCATTTGGTGCAGCCGTCGTTGCCCACAGGACGGGTGGTGCGGGCCGGCTGTTGATACCGCCCCAGGCGAAAGGCCACCATGTCGCGCGCGCCCGTGAGCATGGCCTTGAACCGTCCGGGCACCCCTTTGCCGCTATGGCAGTCAATGCAGCGGGTGCCCTCGTGGGCGTGAAACGCGGCCAGGGTGGACGGCTGGGGCTCCAGACTTTGCTGATAGTAGGTGGTCTCGGGCTCGGTATGGCACGACGCGCAGAACGCGTCGCGGCTTTCCATGCGTGCGGCATACGCATAGCCTCCGCCGCCCAGCAGTACCAGCGCCCCGGCCACCAGGGCTGCAACCACAAGCAGGCGTTTCATCGGCGACCTCCTAACGCAACAAGGTGGCGTAATACACCGCGGCCACGATGTGAATGAAAGCCAGGGTGAACAGCACCCCGCCCAGGGGCACATGCAACGCGTGCCACAAGGCCAAAGCCCGCCGCGCGCCCAAAAGCATCATCCGCTGCCGCCGCAACGCGCGGCGACGGGCCATCAGCCGGTCCAATCGGCGGGCTTCGGCCCGGGCCAGCCTTCCCAGGCGGCGCTTCTCACGCCACCACAGCCAGCGGTAGCGCATCTCCACCAGCGGCCGCACCCAGAGCAGCAGCCCCGGGGACAGGGTCGCGGCCAGGCGGTCTTCCGCGGCCAGCATCTCGTGCACCACCTGCCGGGTGCGCTGGTGCTGGGCCGCCAGCCAGCCCTGCAGCGCGGCCTCGGTCTCGCGGATGAGCCGTTGCAAATCCTCTTCTTCCAACGCCATGCCGTTCACCGTGCGGGGGATGGCGGTGTAGATGTAGCGCCCCAGGAAGCCGCTGAGCACCACCACCCCGGTGAGCAGCATGACGATGCCCGCCAGGCCGCCGAATTTCCACGAGGTGTGCAGCAGCACCATGTAGGGCCCCACCAGGCCGGTGAAGATGTGGAATTTGAGCCAGTAGACCATGCGCCCCCAGCGCGCCAACGCGGTGCGTTTGCGCAGCGAATACAGGGTTTCGGTCATGAGCATGAGCGCGAACCCCGCGATGCCCAGCCCGTGGCCGAACAGTTCGGACGCGCGCGGCACCGCGCCCGTGGTGGTGACCACCGACAGATACAGCACGGTCAGCGCCACATTGACGCCCAAGGCGGCCCACAGTTCCAGATTGCCGAAAGTCATCCTGACGCCTCCCGGGGCGGGGGTGAACCGTCTTCCGCGGCTGCGGTGCGGAGGTGCGCCTGCACTTCGCTCCAGAACGCGGCCAGCAGGTCGCCCAGGGGCGCGTCGGGGGCCAGCAGGCGCTCGCGAATGGGGGTGATGTCCACCTGGCGGTCAATGAGGGTGTACAGGCCCCGCACCAGGGACTGGTCGCCCATGACCACCGCGCCCAACAGGGTGCGCCGGCCCACCATCAGGCGGATGAGGTTGACCTCGTCGCTCTTCTGCGCCAGGATGGCGTCGGGCAGGGCGCGCCACACCTCGCTATCGCCTCGCACCAGGCCCGCGTCGGGGTCCGCGTCCCGCTGTCCTACCTGGCCCATGATGGCCGTGGTGATGTGCGCCAGCCGGGTGACATTGAGGGGCGTGCTTCGACGATAAGGCACGCGGTGCCCGGCCATGTTGGCCCCCGCCGCCATGCCCTGCTGCCGGGCCAGGGGCCACAACGAGTCCAGCACATGCTGGCCCAAGCGCGGGTCGAACACCTGCGCGACATCCCCCGCGGCGTACACATGGGGCAGGTTGGTCTCCAGGTAGGGATTGACCAGGATGCCGCGGTCCGTGGCGATGCCGGCCTCCCGGGCCAGTTCGATGCGCGGGCGAATGCCCACCGCGATGCCCACCAACTGGCATCGCAACACCCGCCCGTCCTGGGTGCGCACGCCCGTCACCCGGCCCTTATGCCCCAGAATCTCGGCCACCTGGGTGTGATGGTGCAAGCGTATCCCCATCTGTGCGAGACGCTGCTCGACCAGGCGCGATTCCACGGGGTCCAGCACCCGCCGCCAATAGCGGTCGCCTCGCAGCAGGTAATGCACCCGCACGCGGCGCGCCTGCAGGCCCTCGGCCAGTTCCAGCGCGGTGATGCCACCCCCAACCACCACGGCCTCTTTGGCCTTACGGGCCAGGCGAATCACATGCCGGGTGTGGGCCAGGTTGTCCAGGTAGACCACGCCTTCCAGGTCCACACCCGGCCAGGACGGCCGCGCGGCCCGGGCGCCCGTAGCCAGCAACAACCGGTCGTAGGCCAGCCACCCGCGGCGGGCCAAGCGCACCCGCTGCCCGGCCGGGTCCAGCCCTTCCACCCGGTCGTGCACCACCTGCACCTGCAGACGCCGAAAATCCGCGTCGCGAAAAGGGAACAGCATGGCCTCGGGGATTTCCCCGGTAAGGTAATAGGCCAGCCCCGGACGGCTGTAATAGCCCTCGGCCTCCATGCCGACCAGCACGATGGTGCCCGAGGGGTCGCGCTGGCGGATGGCCTCCGCGGCGGCCACGGCCGCGACCCCGGTACCGACGATGACATAACGCCGCACCACGACCTCCCTCGCGCCGGGGCCCGGCGGCAACCCGGCGAACGGCTCATTGTTCAGACGGAAAAAACGACTCGAGGATACGCGCCGGATTTCATGGGGTGGGCTGCAATGTGCGCGCCAGGGCCTCGAAGCGCAGCACCCCGCGCGGGCAACGGGCCACACATTGGCCGCAGGTCACGCAATGGTCGTCGCGGATGGGGCGCCCTTCCCATGCATAGCGGCGCACATCAATGCCGATGGGGCAGTTGTACGAGCAAATGCCGCACTGCACACAGCGGCTGTTGTCGGGGACGACGACGCCGTCCATGCGGGCTTTCTGCTGCCAGAACAGGGCCCGCAGGGCCTTCCACCAATGGGTCATGCGAGTGGCTCCTGGGGGACATGGGCTCGCGGCCCGCGGGCGGGCGCGGCCGGCGTATGACCTTCTTCTTCGCGCTCGTCGTGCTCGTCGTGTTCCTCGTCCTCGGCGGGCGCCTCGTCGCCCCCGCGGGTGGTCTCCACCTCCACCACATGCCAGTTTCCCTGCGCGTCTTGCCAGGCTTCGACCTTGGCCCAAACGCCCACCTGCAGCGCGCCCTCGACTTTGGCCTCCGGTGGCACATCCCACCACTGGCCTGCGATGCGCACCCGGCCCGGCTCCACGGCTTCGACCCGCCCCTGGAATTCCTGCGCCCGGCCGGTGTAGGTCACCTTGGGCTGGATGGCCTCGGCCACCCACATCTCCCGTTGCGGGTCCCAGCGCAGGTGCACTTCCACCAGCGTATCGGGGACGATGCGGCGGGCCAGGTCGGGGTCGGTCACGGTGAAGACATGCCCGCCGATGCGCCAGCCCGCGTCGTCGGGCTCGATTTCGCCCACCACGGTGATGTCGCCGACCGAATCGGTCGCGGCGCGAGCGGCCACCCGCACCCAGCGAGCCTGCCAGCGGTCAGGGCTCAGGGGGTCGCCCACCACTTCGACCACATCGCCGGGCTGCGGCAAGCCCTGGATGAGGGTGTCGGGGGCCACCAGCACCTCCACGCCGTCCACCTGCCAGGTAGTGCCCTGGCGCTGTTGCAACACCCCCGTGAAACGTTGCCCTTGGGACAGCGCGTTCAGCGCCCGCAGCAACGCGGTCCGATAGGCCGGGTCGGTGGCGGGCAGCAGGGCCTGAATCTCCGCGGTCAGGTCCGACCCCGGCGGCCCGGCCGCGGGTTGGGCCTGGGCCAGGGTCGCCAGCGCGTCCACATGGGTCAACAGGTCGTCCAGCAGCGGCGTCAGGTCCTGGGCGCGGCCCTGGGTCAACAGGTCGCGCATCTCGTGCACCCGACGGCGGGCGAACTCCTGATGCAGGGCGATGCGGGCCTGGGGCGAACGGGCGCGCAAGAGTTGCCAGGTTTCGTGCCAGCGCTTGAGGGGATACAGAGGCGAACCCGGCAGCGCCTGGGACGCGGCCCGGGCCACCACGGTGCCGCTGGCCCACAGCAACAGCAGCGAGAACGCGGCCGCCAGGGCCCAACGCCAGACCCAACCGCGCGACCGCGCGGGGGCCGACGACGGACGCAGCGCGTGCACCAGCCCGCGGTACGCGACGCGACCCCGCGCCACGCCTTCTTCGGGAACGGGCTCTTCGGCCAACGCCTGAAAATACAGCCGCAGGTCGTCGTCCATCTCCGCCCAGGGGCTCTTCATGGCGCTTCCACCTCGTGCAGCAACTGGCGCAATTTGGTCAGGCCGCGGTGTTGCAGGGCCTTGACTGCGCCGACGCGCACGCCCAGGGCCGCGGCGACTTCCTCCAGCGAAAAGCCCTCCAGAAACCGCAGCGACACGACCAACGCCTGCCGCGGGGGCAACTGACGCAACGCCCGGCGCAGTCGCTCGGCCCGCCACTGGCGCGTGGCGTGCTCGGCGGGGTTGTCCGTCGCGGCGGGCGGCGGCCACAAGTCGTCCAAGGGCACCGTGGGGCGCTCGCGAAAGCGGTCGTAAATCCAGTTGTGGGCCATGCGATACAGGTAGGCCCGCAGATGCCGCCGCGGGCCCTTGCCTTGCCGCAAGGCCACCAGAAAGCGGGCGAAGACCTCGGCCACGCACTCCTCGGCTTCGTGGGCATCGCCCAGCAGGCGCGCGGCATACCGATAGAGCCCCGGCGCGTAGCGGTCATAAATCGCCTCCAGGGCGGCCTGCTCCCAGGCGCGCGCCCGGGCCAGCAGGTGTTGTTCGTCCGAGAAGGTCGCCACCCGCGTCTCCTTGTGTCCGGCGAGAAGGTCCGAGCCGAAGGGTGTACTACGCATTATACCGAAAGCGGCCCCTATCGCGGGCAACAGGGACCGCCCCATATGCGGGGCCGTCCCTGTTGCGGACGCGATGGCGAGGTGGCGAACCTGCTCAATCGTCGTCGTCTTCGCCCGCGTCATCATCGGTTTGCTGCGAACCACCCCCGTTTTCATCCGCGCCGCCCTCCTGGTCGCCGGCCTCGTCGCCTCCGCCGTACTCCCCGCCTTCGTTGTCACCGCCCTGGCCGCCGGCGTGACAGGCCGCGCATTGGCCCGCGATGTTGAAAATGCCTTCCTCCTGGTGCTCGGCCTGCATGGCGGCCAGCGAGTGGCAACTTTCACAAGTGTACGAAGCCGTGCCCGAGGGGTGGCAGACGCTGCACTGCCCATTGGCGCCACCATGTTGGATGGGGAAGGTGTGGTTGAAGTTGGCCTGCTGCCAGTTGGTGGTGTTGTGGCAGGTGCTGCATTGGCCCTGGAAGTGATTGGCCGGACGGTCTTGCGCGTGGCAGGCCTGGCAGTCCGTGGCCCCGGCCAACTGATGGTCGAAGGACGCCGGCCGCCACGCCGCGGTGCTGTGGCACGCACTGCACTGGCCCTGGAAGTGATTGGCCGGGCGGTCTTGGGTGTGGCAGGCCTGGCAGTCCGTGGCCCCGGCCAACTGATGGTCGAAGGACGCCGGCCGCCACGCGGTGGTGCTGTGGCACGCGCTGCACTGGCCCTGGAAGTGGTTGGCCGGGCGGTCTTGCGCGTGGCAGGCCTGGCAGTCCGTGGCCCCGGCCAACTGATGGTCGAAGGTCGCCGGTCGCCACGCGGTGGTGCTGTGGCACGCGCTGCACTCACCCTCCCAGTGGTCGGCCGGACGCACGGCCTGGTGGCAGGAGCGGCACGACGACGCGGTCCCGGCGAATTGGCCGCCGGCGTGACACGACTGGCAGCCAATGCGCGCGTGCTTGCCCGTCAGCGGGAAGAACGCCTCGTGCCGAGCCGCGAAATCGGTCGGGAACGGAATGGGCTGCCCCGCGCCGGCCGCTCGCGTCACCGGCATCTGGGCCAACGGGGCCAGCGCGGCGTCGGAGAAATCCTGCGGCGGCCGGGCCGCCTGCAAGGCCATGTCCACGCGCGCCTGCGCTTCCTCCCACAGCCCGGGCTGCGCCGCGGGCGCGTAGGTCAGGTCGCCCAGGGCTTGCTGCACACGGGTCAAGGTGCGCGTCCAATCTTCGCGATACGCCGACCGTACGGAGGGCGGCACCTGACTCAGCCGCTGTGCGGCCCAGGGCAAGGTATCGGCCAGGCTCTGCAGCACGGCCGTCTCCTCCGGCGTGCCGCGCGCCGCGGCCAGCCAATCGGCGTGGCGGGCCAGCAAATCCAAAGCCCAGCGGGCCTGCCGGTCGGCCCCTAAGCGCGGGACGACCCAGCGCACGGCCTGCACCTGCACCGGATAGAGCGCGTCGCCGGGCGCGAAGGGTTGGGCATAGGCCACGGTCACGCCTGTGACCGCCAACGCGGCCAGCCCCAAAACCAACACCACCGTCCAGCCAAACAACCATCGTCGCATCATGCGCCTCCTCGTGTCGGACATACTTCATAGACGGTTCCAGCGGCCAAAAGATACGCGGCGCGCTCAGCGGCCATCGGGATGGCAGGCCACACAGCGACCCAACTCGTCCGGGCCGATGCCCTCTTCCGCGTGTTCGCGGCGCACCTCGTCGGGCGTGTGCTCATGGCATCCGTAGCAGGTGGTCTCGGTGTAGCGATTGCCCGGGTGGCAAGTCTCGCAAGTTTGGGCCGGGTTGCCGCCGTGGGTTACGGGGAAGGGATGGTCCTGCAAGCGGGCCGGTGACCAGGCCTGGGTGGTGTGGCAATACGCACACTGCTGCCCAAACAAGCCTCGATGCACGTCGGGCTCCGCGTGGCAGGCCTGACACTCGGGCGATGTGCCCTCGAAGCGCCCCTGGGCATGGCAGGCCGTGCACGCGACCCCGGCATGGGCGCCCGTGAGGGGGAACGCGGTTTGGGCGTGGTCGAAGGTCACATCCTCCCACGTGGTGGCGCGATGACAGGCCTCGCAGCCGGTGCCGAACGCGCCCCCGTGGGCGTCGTCCTGCCGGTGACAGGCCACGCAATCCGCGGGGGTGGCCTGCAGCGCGGCTAAGGTCGTGGTCTGGACGTGGCACGCCTCGCAGGCAGCCCGGCCGTGCGCGCCTTCCAGAAGGAAACCCGTCTGGGCGTGGTCGAAGCCGGTAAAGCGGTCCACCCCATCGTGGCAGGCCAGGCAATCCTGGCCGAAGGCGCGGCGATGCGCGGCCAGGAAGGACGGCGCGGCCTGCGCGTGGCAGGTCACGCACGCGTCCCGCAGCGCCTCGGGGGCGGTGGGCCAGCGGTCATGGCAATCGCGGCAGGTCATCAGGGTGAAATCCGCGCGCAGCACATGCTGCCGCAGCGAAAAGCCCGTGGCCGCGTGGTCGAAGGCCACCCGGGCCGGCGACAGCATGTCGGCCTGCCGCCCCCGATGGTCGGGATGGCAGGTGCGGCAGTTCAGCGGCGCCGCGAAACGCGCGTGCAGCCCCTGCCCCGCGGTGATTTCCGCGTCTACCGCGGTGTGGCAGTCCAAGCAGAGCGTGCCCTGCACCTGCAAGGGCGCATGGCAGGCGCGGCACTGCTTCTCCAGCGCCGCGTGAGAAGGCACGCCGCCCAAAGGCTCGCCGCGGGCTTGCTGCGCGCTCAAAGGGCCCGGGCTGAACAGGGCCGGCCCGCGCCACCACCACAACACCGCGAAGACGGCCAAGCCCAACAGCACCGATGCACAGCCCCACGGGCCCTGGCGCTTTCGTGTCCGCATGGCTCCCTCCCTGAGACATCGCTCGCGAGCGGCTTATATGCAAGACGCCTTC
>WGAK01000250.1 GCA_015494815.1 Anaerolineales bacterium
ACCGGGCGCTGCGCGCCCTCGCAACGACACATGCGAGGATGCCTGCCGCGTACAGTAGGTCGCATTGGACATACCCCCCTTCAGCAACTTTCGCGCCTGTTGACAAACGCAAAAGATTTGCTAAGATAAAACCAACCCTTTGCTTATTCGTCTCGGACGCCGTCACCGCTCGCCCCAGGGGGATAGGGCGCAACAAAGCGTTCGCACGAGACGACGGCAGTCAGGCGCGTTCCAGGCTCGAGGACGGACGGCGGGCGCGGTCCGAAGTGGGCACGCTCTTCGCCGGGGGCTTTGCGGCTTTCACCCCGGTAGGAGGCCCAGGCCCGCTCCTCGCCCGCGAGGATGACCCCAGGCCTGCCCCTGCCGGTCGCTTTTGGCACGGCATGTGCTTTACCTGAGAGGTGAGCGATGACTCGGCATTTGCACTTTTTCGTGGGGATGTTGTTCGTAGGGGCCGCGTTGGCCGCGTGCCGCCCTGCGCAGCCGCCCGAGACCGCCCGCCCCACCGAGGCGCGGCCCGCGACGGCGACCGCAGAACAGCCTCCCGACCCGTCGGCCTACCAGTATGTGCTGTCCATCACCTACGCCATGCAGGACGACGACGAGACCGTCGAGGAAGGCCGCATGGACTTTCGCGGCGCCATCACCGCCAACGACGACGGTACCTATTTCGTGCGGGGCGAACTGAGTTTGCAGGGTACCTTCTTCTGTCCGCCCAAAGACTTCGAGTCCACCGATGAGTTGCTGGGCCCCGGCACCTTTACCGGCCGCGCACCGTTCATCGCCCAGGGGTGGGCGGTCGAAGAGCAGGAAGTGCCCGAATCCGTGCTGCTGGACCCTAACCTCATGCCGCTGGTGCCGCTCACGGGGGGCCAGAAGCCCGCTTCCAGGCCCATGCTCTGGCTGAAGTTCACCTTCCCCGAAATGAACGCCTATCCTCCCATCCAGGTAGAAGACCTGGACACCAGCCAGTGTTGGTCCGGGTGGAACGAACCCGTGGGCCGACAGTGGGCTTTGGGCGTCAGCGCCATGCTCGAAGGGGATGGTGGCGAGGCCTTCAATCAGTTCTTTTACTATCCCTTCTACCCCAACGCGCCCTACCCGCCGCAGCGGATATTTGGCATCATCAATGATGAGGTCATTCACCAGGCGCTCTTTTGCCTGGCCCCCGGCGGAGGACAATGTTAGCCTTATCGGGAAGCAGGACTTGCGCAGTTGAGAAGCCCAACAGGCGAAAGTCGCTGTTTTGTGTCGTGGCGAGCCGCCGAAGGCGGCGAAGCCATCCCCCGGACGGTGGGGGAAGTTGCTTCGGCGGCTCCGCCCGCCTCGCCATGACACCGAAACCACGAACTGCGTAACTTCTGCAGGAAGGGGAGGCCACCCACACTATCGCCCCTGGCGGGCGATGGCCGTGTTCGCCGCCCCGTGTGGGCTCCTCAAGTGAGGTGTATCATGCGTCCCCTTTCACCCTCGAAGGCCTCCCCGCGGGCCTGGCACGCGTCGCCACGCTGGCTGATGGGCTTTTTGGGGCTGTTCTTGCTGGCCTGCTCCTGCGGCCTCATCCCCGGTTTGGGCGGTGCGGACGCGTCCACGCAGGCGTTCTGCACCGAGGCCTCTCAAGTGCTGGTCGCCATCGCGGCCGTCCAAATGGGGCAGCAGGACGCCCAGGAGGCGCAAAGAATGGTGGAACAGTTCGCGGCCGACGCGCCGCCGGACATCCAGGACGACCTGGCGCTGCTCTCGAAGCCGGCGGGGGAAAGCGGCGCCAGCGAAGAGGAAATCTCGGCCGCGGCCGACCGGGTGGCCGACTATTTGGTGGTAACCTGCGGCCTGGACCCCGAGGCTGTGCTCGAGAACGACCCCGAACTGCAGGGCATCGTGAAGGGATTGGAGCAGATGTCCGAAGAGATGGGCGCGGCCGAAGGGAGCACGAACGGTCCCGCACCCTCGGGCCCGGCTCCCGAAGCCTCGCAGCCCGAAGGCGACCAGGACACTGCGGCCGACCAGCCTTTCTATTTCACCCTGACCGCCACCGGCGATATGGCCTTCGTGCACGACGGCACGCTGGACTGTTCGTACCTGGACGGCGCGCTCTACCTGGAGTTCTACCCCGACCAGACCTCTGACCTGGCGTATGACGCCTATGCCGACATGCCGCCCATCCAGCCGGGCACCTACCTGGGCGCGTTTGGCTTTTACACCCCCGACGAAGCGCGCGCGGTTGGGCCGGCCACCATCGTGATTACCGCGGTGGAGCCCGTAGCAGGGTACGATGCCGTGCGGATTGTGGGCACCATCCAGGCCTCCTACGCCGGTGAGGTGTTGGGGAGCGGCCAGGTCAGCGGCACCTGGCACTGCGTGATGAGTGCGGTCGAAGCCTCTGGCCAATAGAGGAGGCTTCGTCAAGCATCGCATACGCATCGCGCACCTTGTCGGCGTGATGGTGGGGCTTCGCCGATGGTGCCCAACATGGCCGGAGAAGGTGGGCCCGGGGCCGAGCCCGGCATCACGGACACAATGCCGGGCTCGGCGATGCCGGCCGCGAGGCGCCTTGCCCGCCGCTGTCAGGCCCTGAGCCTTCGTGCTGGCCGCGCCCCGTCGCGGCGCGGGGTGAGGACGCGCGCATGGGCTTCGGCCGAGCGAACTTTTGGTATAATCCCCCGTGCGGACGGGTAGCTCAGTTGGTCAGAGCGCCTCCCTTACAAGGAGGAGGCCGTGGGTTCGAGTCCCACCCCGTCCATTGGGCCCGCGAGCGCGCGGGCTTTTTGGTTGACCGAGCCGACGGTCGGACGCATCCCCGCGAGGCGCGCATGGCCTTGACGCTGTATTACCACGATGTGTTCACCTTCCCGCTGCCGCGCGGGCATCGTTTCCCCGCGGCCAAATATCGCCTGTTGCGCGCCGCGTTGCTGGACCGCGGCATTGCCCGGCCCGAAGATTTGCATCTTCCCCCCGCGGCCACTTATGCTCAACTGGCCTACGCACACACGCCCGCGTATCTCGACAAGGTCTTCCACGGCCGCTTGAGCCCGGCCGAGGTGCGCCGCATTGGCCTGCCCTGGTCGCCCGCGCTGCTGGAGCGCACCCGCCGCAGCGTGGGCAGCACCCTCATGGCCGCGCAGGCGGCGCTGGCCCAGGGCCTGGCCGCCAATCTGGGCGGGGGCACGCACCACGCGGGGCCCGATTGGGGCGCGGGCTATTGCGTGTTCAACGATGTGGGCGTGGCGGCCCGGCTGTTGCTGGCCCAGGGCCGGGTGCGGCGGGTGATGGTGATTGACACGGATGTGCACCAGGGCGATGGCACCGCGGCCATCGCCGCGTCGGAGCCGCGTTTGTTTGCCTTTAGCATCCATGCCCAGCGTAATTTTCCCTTTCGCAAGGTGCCCGGCGATTTGGACCTCGGCCTGCCCGACGGCACCGACGATGCCGCGTATCAGGCGGCCCTGGCGCGCGGGCTGCGTATAGCCTACGCGCGTTTCGGCCCGCCCGACCTGGTTTTCTACATTGCCGGCGCCGACCCCTGGCAGGGGGACCGCCTGGGGCGTCTGGGCCTGACCAAAGCCGGCCTGGAAGCCCGCGACCGCCTGGTGCTGAACACCGTGTATGCCTGGGGCGCGCCCCTGGTGGTGGTGCTGGGCGGTGGTTATGCGCCCGACTTGCGCGATACCGTGGACATCCACGCCCGCACGCTGGCCCTGGCAGCCGCCTGGGTGCCGCGCTTTGCCGCGTGGGCGACGCTGCAAACGCCGACCGCGCGTGGTACACTGGGGGAAGAACCTCATGGGCCCGCGAGCGCCGCGGGCCGGGAAGGATGAAGTCCCCATGATGGAATGGCTGCTGCTGGCCCTGGACACGGTGGAACGCCTGGGCGCGCGCTACGGCGATGCGCGCGTGGTGCACATTCGCACGCAGACCGTGCGGGTGCGCAACGGCGTGGTGACCGCGCTGGAAGAAAGCGAGACCCTGGGCCTGGGGGTGCGGGCGTTGGTGGGCAACGGCTGGGGCTTTTCGGCCACGCCCGTGCTGGAAGCGGCCGCGGTGCAACGGGCCGCAGCCCAGGCCGTGAGCATCGCGTTGGCCTCCAACTCGGCCGCGGCCCAGCGGGTGGACCTGGGCCCGCCCGTGACCAGCCGCGGGGTGTACCACACCCCGGTGGAGGAAGACCCCTTTGCCGTGCCCGTGACGCGCAAGGTGGACCTGCTGCTGGCCGCCGACGCGGCCATGGCGGCCGAGCCTCGGGTACGGGTGCGTCAGGGCGTCCTCACCGCCCGTCGCGAACACAAGTGGTTTGCCAACACCGAAGGGGCCCGCACCGAGCAGGTGCTGGTGGAAACCGGCGGCGGCCTGAGCGCCACCGCGGTCCACGAGGGCGAGATTCAGCGCCGGTCGTATCCGGCCACGCTGGGCCGGGCCCAAAATACCGGCGGCTGGGAAATCGTGCGGGAGTGGGACCTGCTGGCCCACGCGCCGCGCATCGCGCACGAAGCCGCGGCCCTGACCACCGCCGACCCCTGCCCTGCGGGGCGCATGACCGTCATCCTGGGCGGGGACCAGTTGGCCCTGCAGATTCACGAGTCGTGCGGTCACCCCATCGAGTTGGACCGGGTACTGGGCAGCGAGGCCATGTACGCGGGCACCTCGTTCCTCACCCCTGACAAATTGGGGACTTTTCGCTACGGCTCCGAGGTGGTCAACATCGTGGCCGATGCCACCCAACCCCGCGGGTTGGGCACCTTTGGCTGGGACGACGAAGGCGTGCCCGCGCAGCGCACGCCCATCGTGCAAAACGGCGTGTTCGTGGGCTATCTGACCTCGCGTGAGACCGCGGCGCGCCTGGGGCAGACCTCCAACGGCAGCATGCGGGCCTCGGGCTGGGACCGCATCCCTCTGGTGCGGATGACCAATGTCAGCCTGGAGCCGGGCCCCTGGCCGCTGGAGGAGTTGCTGGCCGATACCGACCACGGCGTGTATCTGGAGACCAACCGCTCGTGGTCCATTGACGACAAGCGCTACAACTTCCAGTTTGGCACCGAAATCGGGTGGGAAATTCGCCGCGGGCACAAGGTGCGGTTGTTGCGCAATTGCCTCTACACGGGCATCACGCCCGAGTTTTGGCGTTCGTGTGACGCGGTGGCCGACGCGCAGGCCTGGACCATGTGGGGGACGACCCGCTGCGGCAAAGGCCAGCCGTCGCAAATCATGCGCACGGGTCACGGCGCGGCGCCGGCCCGGTTTCGGAATGTGCAGGTGGGCGCGCTGCGTTGAACGCGTCCGCACGGCGATGATACAGAAAATCCACGGCCGGGCGCCCCTGGGCCTGGGCCTTGCGCTCGAACTTGGTGGTGGGGCGGCGTTGGCGCGCCGGCGGGTAGGGCCCGCCGCGCGGGTTGGCGTTGCGGAAGGCGGGGTGGGTGTCCAGCACCGCGGCGATGTGGGCCGCGTAGTCGGGCCAATCGGTAACCACATGCAGCCAGCCGCCGGGCTTGAGTTTGCGGGCCAACA
>WGAK01000251.1 GCA_015494815.1 Anaerolineales bacterium
CACGAAGACTTCGAGCGCGGGCCGGGGGGCTGGCAGGCCGAGGGGTGGGCCCTGGCCGCCCAGCGCATCCCCCGCACCTACCGGGCCGCGCTGGTGTTGCAGGGCCAGGGCCAGACCGAAGTGCGCTACATAGACATTGGCCCCGACCCGACCCATCTTGAGGTGGAACTGCCCCTGGACGGCCAGCCGTGGCAGACGGCCACGCTGGTGCTCATGGACACCACCCGCTTCGCGCGCTATCCCGCGCGCTATGCGTGGGCCGTGGACGCGCCTTAAACCCAACGACCCGGCCGTCGCGCCGGGTCGTTGGTCATGGTTGGGGGAAGGGGTCTCAGGCCTCGCGGAATTCGCCTTCCACCACATCCTCGTCGCTGCCGCCGCCCTGAGCCTGCGGGCCGCCGTTGCCACCGGGGGCCGCGCCCGCACCGGGCGCCGCGCCGCCGGCCGCGCCACCGCCGCTCGCGGCCTGATACAACTGCTGGCTGAGCACATGCAGCATGTTCTGCACCTCGTCAATCAGGCCCTTGATGCGGCTCAAATCGTCGCCCTGCATGGCCTCTTCCAGTTCCTTGACCTTGGCCTCGATGCGCTCCCGCTCGGCCGCATCCAGTTTGTCGCCCAGGTCCTTGAGGGCCTTGCGGGTCTGATACACCAGAGTATCGGCGGTGTTGCGCGCGTCGGCCAGTTCCTTGCGGCGGCGGTCTTCGGCCTCGTGCTCTTTGGCCTCGCGCACCATGCGTTGGATTTCCTCTTCGGTCAGGTTGGTCGAGGCCGTGATGGTGATGCTCTGCTCCTTGCCCGTGGCCTTGTCGCGGGCCGTCACGTGCAAGATGCCGTTGGCGTCGATGTCGAAAGTGACCTCGATTTGCGGCACCCCCCGGGGCGCGGGCGGGATGCCTTCCAGGCGGAAGCGGCCCAGGCTCATGTTGTCCGCGGCCATGGGGCGCTCGCCCTGCAGCACATGGATGTCCACCGCGGTCTGGTTGTCCTCGGCGGTGGTGAAGACCTCGGTCTTGCGCACCGGGATGGTGGTGTTGCGCGGGATGAGCACGGTCATCACGCCGCCCAGCGTCTCCACGCCCAGGCTCAGCGGCGTGACATCCAGCAGCAACACATCCTTGATTTCGCCGCCCAGCACGCCGCCCTGGATGGCCGCGCCGATGGAGACCACCTCGTCGGGGTTGACGCCCTTGTGCGGCTCCTTGCCCGTGAGTTGGCGCACCAGGTTCTGCACCATGGGCATGCGGGTCGCGCCGCCCACCAGGATGACCTCGTCCACCTGGTTGGGCTTCAGGCCCGCGTCGTCTAAGGCGCGGAAGAAGGGCTTCTTGAGGCGCTCGACCAGGTCTTCGGTCAACTGCTCGAACTTGGCCCGCGTCAGCGTCATCTGCAGGTGCAGCGGCTGGCCTTCCACCGCGGTGATGTACGGCAGGTTGATCTCGGTCTCGGTCACGGTGGACAGTTCAATCTTGGCCTTCTCCGCGGCCTCGCGCAACCGCTGCAGCGCGCGGCGGTCCTTGCGCAGGTCCACGCCGTGCTCTTTCTGGAACGCGTCGGCCACATAGTTGACGATGCGCTCGTCCCAGTCGTCGCCGCCCAGGTGCGTGTCGCCCGAGGTGGACTTCACCTCGATGACGCCATCGCCCACCTCGAGGATGGAGACATCAAAAGTACCGCCGCCCAGGTCGAACACCAGGATGGTCTCGTTGGACTTCTTGTCCAGGCCATAGGCCAGCGCGGCCGCGGTGGGCTCGTTGATGATGCGCTTGACCTCCAGGCCCGCGATGCGCCCCGCGTCCTTGGTGGCCTGGCGCTGGCTGTCGTTGAAATACGCGGGCACGGTAATGACCGCCTGGGTCACCGGCGTGCCCAGATAGGCCTCGGCATCGGCCTTGAGTTTGGCCAGAATCATGGCCGAAATCTCTTGCGGCGTGTATTCCTTGCCCGTGACGGGAATGTACACACGCACATCACCGGCCGGGCCCTTCACCACCTTATACGGCACCATCTTGCGCTCTTCTTCCACCTCGTCATACCGCCGGCCGATGAAGCGCTTGATGCTATAAACCGTGTTCTCGGGGTTCAAAATGGCCTGCCGCTTGGCGGGCAGCCCCACCAAACGCTCGCCTTTCTCGGTGAACGCCACCACCGAGGGGCACAAATGCGGCCCTTCCGCGGTGGGAATCACCGTGGGCTTGCCACCTTCCACCACCGAAATGACGCTGTTGGTCGTACCCAGGTCAATGCCGACAATCTTGGACATGGGTTTCCCTCCTTGCATTCAGGTTCGGACCGGGTAGCCCCCACAGGGGCCAGGCGGGCAGGCAAAAGACGCCCGACCGCTCCGGGCTCACGGTAAGCATACCAGGGGGGTGCAAGAAATTTGTTAACAGGAGCCCGCCAGCGAGGGCGAAAGAAGGCGCAAGGCGAATGAATTTGGGAGTGCGGCGCCTGGACGCCGCTTTGGGCAGGCGGGAAAGCGAATGAGGCGATAAGGCGGTAAAGCGGGAAGGCGGCTGTGTGAATGCGCGGATGCTTTCTCCCCGCTCCCCGCTGCCCGCTGGCGCGGCATCTTCGCGAGGCGGCAAGGCCCCCTTTCGGCCATGCCAGGAGCGGGCGCACGCGGCGCGCCCTCGCAACGCCCCATGCAAAGGCGCGCGCCGTGGGCCGCGGTCTTGGTATACTTGGGCCCATGAACGCCCTTTCGCCCAAACCCCGCCGCGCGGCCTGGGGGCTGGCCGTGCTGGTTCTCGTCAGCGTGGCCCTGCTGCTCGTACCCCCGGTGCGGCAGCGCGTGGCCTGGCATGTGACCCAGTGGCGTAGCCAACTGTACTACGCCCTGCATCCGCCCGAAGAAGCCGTCTTCGTGCCGCAGCGGGCGGCCCACGCGCGCCCCAGCCCCACACCCCCGGC
>WGAK01000252.1 GCA_015494815.1 Anaerolineales bacterium
CACCAGCGAGCCAGGGGCACGAACAACCCGAACCAACCCGCGGCCAGCAGGGTCAGCAGCACGGCCAGCCGCAAGGCGCTGCCCACGGTCACCTGGCCGCGCGCCAGATGGGCCCACGGCACGGCCATGCGCTGCGCGGCCAGGAACAGACCGACGGGCCACAGCAGCGCCAGCAGCAGGCGGGCGCCGCGCCGCGCGGGCGTCGAACGGCGGGAGAGGGTCATGGCGGGCTCAAGAACGCCGACGCGCCCAGGCCACCGCGCGCGACGGGGCCGGGCGCGCCGGAGGTCAGTCGGCCAGGTCCGAGGTGTCTTCCGCGGCCGCGGCCGCGCCGATATAGTCGGTCAGGCGCGGGGCTACGACGACGGGCCGAATGTGGGCTTCGACCAGGCCGCGCGTGTGGGGCAGGCCCAACAGACGGAACAGCCGCCGGAACTGCTCTTCCCAATCCGCGTACACCCGGGCCTTGACCTCCGCGGGCAGGCCCCAAATCGCGGCTTTGAAGGGGCCCAGGGCCCGCTTGCGGGTCTTGTAGTAGAACTGCTCGTCGGTCCAGCCGGGCTTGCGCTCGTGCTGGTGATGCTCATCGAGATAGGCGTAGATTTCGGCCTTCAGGTCCGCGGGCATGTGGCGATAGAGGATGTTCATGAAGTTGGTGGCCAGGTGCACCTCGCAGGCCTCGTATTCCACGAACTTGCCGAAAGCCTCTTCGGGCAGCGTGGATGCGCCGTGCTGCACCGCGCCGGCCAGGCCGTATTCCTCCCGGGCCACGCGGCTCAGCCGCCGCAGGGTGTCGAAGTCCACCTTGACCTGGGCCAGGGTGCCGTCGGGCAGCACCACCCCGCCGTGGGAAGTGCCCGTCTGGATGCTGATTTTGCTCAGGCCGGGCGTGTTGGGGGCCAGGGCGGCCAGCGTGGCGTTGTAGCCGTCCATGAAGGCCCGTAGTTCCTCTTCGGTGGAATTGTGCCCGCCCACTTCGCCGATTTCGCCGCCCGTGGACACGGTCACGCCCGCGGGCTCCAGCCCGCGCACATACACGGTGAGTTCCGCAGTGCGGGTGTAGTTGACCCGCTGCTGCTCGGCCACGGTGGGCTGGCTCAAGTCCACCAGGGTGGACGCGTCAATGTCAATGTTGAAGAAGCCGGCCCGGAGGGCTTCGGCGATGAGGTCCTTGACGGCCTGCACCTCGGCCTCGGGGTCCTGCCGATAGCGCTTGGCCGAGAGTTGAAAGTGGTCGCCCTGGATGAAGACCGGCCCGGTATGCTCTTCCACCACCGCGGCGGCCAGCACCTGCGCGGCGTACTCCGCGGGGCGCTGGTCGGTGTAGCCGATTTCGGAGCGGGCAATCTCGAAGATGACGGGCCCGGCCTCGATTTCGTGCATCACCCGGAACACCGCGCGGGCGGCCAGGAAGGGCAAGGCGCGCAAATTGATGGCCGGTACGGTGAAGGTTGGCGCGACTTCGCCACGGCCGCGCGCCAGGTACAAATCATGGATGGACGCGGGCACGATGCCCAGGTCTTGCGCGGCGGCCCGAATGAGGAACTGGGCCGCGCCTTTGGTCGTGCCCTGGCCCAAGGCCGCCAGTTCGGCCAGCGCGGGCATGGCCCCGCGGGCCGCGTGGGCATCGGCCACCCGCGCGCCCGTGGTCGTGCGCTCGAACGCGGGAGCAAAACGCTCCACCAATGCGGTCAAGGGGTCCATGAACGCCTCCTGCAAGGGTAAGGGTCCGCGACGCGGATTATACCAGGTCGCCCGCCTCGTCCGCGGGCTCAGGGCGGGCGTAGAACACCAGCAGCACCCCCCCGTAGCGCCGCTGGTCGAAGGGCTCCAGGTGCTGCAGCGGCACGGCCTCGTACTCGCGGGGGTGAATCTGCACGATGACCCAGCCGTCGTCGCTCAGCCAGCCGGGCTGCCGGTCCACCATCGTCAACGCCTTGCGCCACAGGCCGTGATATTGCGGCGGCGCGATGAAGATGTAATCGAAGGCCCGGTCGGGGGGCTGGGCCAGAAGTGCGAACGCGTCCATGCGCAGCACCTCGTGGCGCTGGGGGTCGTCGAGCCCGCAGTGCTGCACATTGCGTTGCAGCACCCGCAACACCTTGGGGTTGCGTTCCACGAAGCGCACAAAAGCCGCGCCGCGGCTCAAGGCCTCCAGGCCCACGCTCCCGGTGCCGGCGAACAAGTCGAGCCAGGTCGAGCCCAGCACATCGGGGCCGATGATGTTGAACAGCGCCTCTTTGGCCCGGTCGGTGATGGGCCGCACCGTATCGCCCGGCAGCGAGAAGAGTTTGCGACCTCGGGCCCGACCGGCGATGATGCGCGGACTCATGCGGCCTCCTCTGGGGTGGGGGAAGACGGTGCGGCGGCCCAGGCCGCGTCCAGGGCCGCGCGCAAGCGTTCGTCCTCGTCGTCGGCGTCCTGCACCACCGCGGGGGTCAGGGCGCGCGCCCGAAAGCGCAGCGCCAGGGTCACGGTGGCGCGCAGGTCGTCGGGGGTGACATGCATGCGCCCGGCCGCGGCCGCGTGGGCCCGAGAGGCTTCCAGCCAGGCATACTCGGCTCGCGTCGAAGCCAACCCTAAGCCGTCCACCACCTGCACGGCCACGCGCACCAGGTCGTCGTCCAGATGCACCTGCGGGAGCAACTCGCGCGCGGCCCGCACCTCGTCGCGCAGCGCCTGGGTCTCGGCCGCGTACTCGGCCCCAAACGCGTCCGGCGCGGCCTGCCAGGCCTGCACCCGCCGGTACAGCGTGCGGCGTTGCGCGGGGGTCAAGGGCAGGGCGCGGGCCCGCAGGGAAAAACGTTCCACATGCCGCCGGGCCACGGGCGCGTGTTCGGGGTCGGCCGAGGCGATGAGCAGGGCCCGGCTGCGGTAGGTCACGGCCAGGCCGCCCCGGTGCACGGTGTAATGCCCCCGATGGACGGCTTCCAGCACCGCGTCCAGCACGGGTTCGGGATAACGGCCCAGTTCGTCCAGATACAGCACATGGCGGTCCGCCTGGGCCAGCACCCCTTTGCGCCAACGGGGGCGCTGGCCGGGCCGGGCTTCCAGGGTGCCCAGCAGGGCCTCCAGCGAAACCGTGGGCGGCAATTCCACGAAGCGGGCCCGGTCTTCCACGGCCAGGGGCTCACCGGCCTGATATTTGCGGGCGCAGTCGGAGCACACGGCCTCCAGCCCGCCGCGGGCAATGTCTTCGGGCAGGCAGCCGTAGTAGCACAGGCTGCGGGGTACCGGCGGCACGATGTCGGCCACCCCCCGGGCCGCGGTGCTTTTGCCCACGCCCGCGGGGCCGACCAGCAACACCCCGCCCAGACCCGGATGCACCACGGCCAGCAGCAACGCCAGGCGCATCTCCCGCTGGCCCACCAGCGCCAGAAAGGGGAAGGGATGCACCTCGGCCAGCCCCGCGTCTTCTTGCGGCGAGGCCGGGTGGCCGCGGCCCAGGGCGCGGTCAATCAGGTCTTGCAGCGAGCGCACCGAGGTGATGAGTTCGGGCTCCGGCCCCGCGGGGGTGCGGCGGCGCTGCAAAGGATGGTCCGCGGGTAGGGGCTGCCAGCCTTCGGGCACCGCGTCGTCGGCCGGCGCAGGGGTGGAGGTCATGGCGCGGCCTCCTGGTCGGCCGCGTAGGCCTGCCGGGCCTGCTCGCGCTGCTGCAGGCGAAAGGCCTGGCGGGCCCGGGCCTGCTCGAAGCGGCGGCGCTGCGCGTCGGTCTCCAGCAGCAAGGGCGGCACGGGCACGGGCTTCCCGTGCTCGTCTACGGCCACATAAACCACATACGCGGTGTTGGTGTGCACCTGTTCGCCGGTGAGGGGATTTTCGGCCACCACCCGCACCTCGGCCTCCATCGAAGTGCGTCCCACATACGAGACCTCGGCGGTCAAGATGACCAGATAGCCGATGCGGATGGGCTGCTGGAACATCATCTGGTCAATGGCCACGGTCACCACCCGATGCCCGGCGTGACGCACGCAGGCGATGGCCCCGACTTCGTCCACCAGTTTCATGATGACGCCCCCGTGCACGGTGCCCAGGTTGTTGGCGTGCTGGGGCTGCATCAACTGGGCCAGGGTGGTGCGCGAGGCGCTCACGGGCTTGGGTTGCAAAGGGGCCACAGACGCCTCCTGGCGTGGGGTTGGGGGAACGGCTCCGCCGCGGCCGGACCGCGGGTTTTCATTATACCAACGCGCCCGCCCCGCGCGCGACCGCATGGCCGAAGGCAAGGGGCGCCCGCAGGCGCCCCTTCCACCAGCCATCTTGCCGACACTCACGCACCCGGCTCGTCGAAGAACAGCGGCCACCGCCGCGGGTTCACCTCGTGGAACAGGCGATAGACCTGGTAGAAAATCTGGTCCACATTGGGCTTGGAGAAGTAGTCGCCGTCGAAGCCGTAGGCCGGGCGATGCGGCTGCGCGGGGATGGTGAGCGGCGGCGAGTCCAGCCATTGGTAACCGCCTTGCTTTTCCAGCACTTCTTGCAGCATGTACGCGGTGGTGCCGCCCGGCACATCTTCGTCCAGGAAGACCACGCGGTTGGTCTTGCGCAGCGACTCGACGATGACCCCGCGCACATCGAAGGGCAACAGCGACTGCACATCAATGACCTCGGCGTCAATGCCCACCTGGGCCAGGGCTTCCGCGGCCTTCATCACGATGCGCACCATTGCGCCATAGGTCACCAGGGTGACATCGCGGCCGGGGCGCAGCACTTCGGGCACGCCCAAGGGCACGGTGAACTCGCCCAAGTTGGAGGGCAGTTTTTCCTTGAGGCGATAGCCGTTGAGCACTTCCACCACGATGCCCGGCTCGTCGCCCTGCAGCAGGGTGTTGTAGAAGCCCGCGGCCCGGGTCATATCGCGAGGCACCAGCACGTGCATCCCCCGCACCAGGTGGATGAGCCCGGCCATGAGGGAGCCCGAGTGCCAGATGCCCACCAGGCGGTGCCCCCGGGTGCGCACGATGACCGGCGCTTTCTGCCCGCCCGCGGAGCGCCACAGCACGGTGGCCAGGTCGTCGGACATGATTTGCAGCGCGTAGAGCAAGTAGTCCAGATACTGGATTTCCGCGATAGGTCGCAGCCCGCGCAGCGCCAACCCGATGGCCTGGCCCAAAATGGTGGCTTCGCGGATGCCGGTGTCCATGACCCGCCACTTGCCGTATTTGGCCTGCAAGCCGCGGAAGGCCTGATTGACCCCGCCCAGGTGGCCCACATCCTCGCCAAAGGCCACCACGCGCGGGTCACGGGCCAGCACCAGGTCGAAGAACTTGTTGAGCACCTCGAACCCGGCCAATTCGGGCGCGTCGGGCGCGTAGGTGGGCTTGATTTCGGCCACCTGGGTGGCCGCGCTGGGCCAGGGGCTGTAGAGGTAGGTGCTGTAGTCCTGACGCCCGCCGGCCTCGACCTGCTTGCGCCAGCGGATGAGCGGCGCGCGCACCGCGTCGGGGGCCTCGCGCAGGGCCATCAGCGCCCGCCGCACCACGCCCAGGGTGGCGTAGCGGTAGGGGACGTCCAGCGCGAGCACCTCGCCCTTGAGCGCGGCCAGGGTTTCGGCCGCGGCGGGGTACTGCTGCGCGGCTTGCTCCAGCAGGCGCACCAACTCCGCGGCCTCGCGCTGGCGCAGCGCGACGAAGGCCGCGTGCGCGCGCTTCAACGCCTGGCGCACTTCCTTCTTGGCCGCCTTCTCCAGCGCGGTGAGTTCCTCATCCGAGGCCAGGCCCTGCTCCACAATCCAGGCCCGAAAGCGCCGCAGGCCATCGTGCTCGGCTTCCCATTCCAGCCGTTCGCGGGACTTGTAGCGCGTGTGGCTGCCCGAGGTGGAATGCCCCGACGGCTGGGTGAGTTCCACCACATGCAAGATGACGGGGACATGCTCCTCGCGGGCAATGCGGCTGGCCTCCTGGTAGGCTTCGACCAGGGCGGGGTAATCCCAACCTTTGACCTGGCGCACCTCGAAGCCCCGGTCGTCAGGACCCTGACGCTGGAAGCCCTGGAGCATCTGATACAGGTCCTTGGTCAACTGATACTCGTTGGGCACCGAGATGCCGTACTCGTCGTCCCACACCGAGATGACCGCGGGCACCTGCAGCACGCCGATGGCGTTCAGCGTCTCCCAAAACATGCCCTCCGCGCAGGTGGCGTTGCCGATGGTGGCCCAGGCCACCTCGTTGCCCTGCCGCGAGAACTGAGTGAGCGCGTGCAGGTCTTCGATTTCACGGTACAGTTTGGACGCCAGGGCCAGGCCCACCAGCCGCGGCATCTGCGAGCCCGTGGGCGAGACATCGGCCACCACATTGTAGTGTTCGGTCTGGGGCTTCCAGGTGCCGTCGGGGTTGAGCAGGCGGACGCCAAAATGGTTGTTCATGTTGCGGCCGCCGCAGGCGGGGTCGAGGTTGACATCCGCGTGGCCGTACAACTGGGCGAAGAAGTTCTCCAGGGTCCAGATGCCCAAGGCCATCATGAAGGTCTGGTCGCGATAATAGCCCGTGCGCCAATCGCCCTTGCGAAAAGCGCGCGCCCAGGCCAGTTGGGGGACCTCCTTGCCATCGCCGAAGATACCGAACTGGGCCTTGCCCAACATCACTTCCTGGTACCCCAGGCGGCTGGCCTCGCGACTGAGCACGGCCAGGCGGTAGTCGTGGAGGACCTCCTCCCGGGACAACGAAAAAGTGGTGCTTCGAGACTGGACTTGCATCAGAGACCTCCGCCAAGGAGTGGTGGGTGGAAGTTGGAGGTTGGTAGTTGGTAGTTAGAGGTTGGTGGTTAGTAGTTAGAGGTTGGTGGTTGGTAGTTGGCGGTTAGCCCGGACGCGGCGGTAAAGGACATGGAGCATCTTCGTAATAATGGTGAGTTCTTCGGTAAGTTGAGTGTGATTGTCCGCGGAGAGATAGCCTAAATCCAATGCCAACTGCAACAAGGTGTCCACTTCCGCGGCCGAACCCAATGCAATGTCCAAATGCCGGGCAAAAATGCCATCTGTGCGTCGTCCATGCCCCTCGGCGATGTTGGCCGGGATGGAAACCGCGGCCCGCCGTAATTGGCTTTGCAGATTCCCCCGTTCATGGCGCGGGAATCTTTCTGTAGCCGCGTAAACTCCTTGGACGAAACGCATGGCCCGTTGCCAAACCTCCAGGTCACGATGACTCCGCATCCGCATCCCAACCCTCCCAATCGCCAACCACTACTACCACCCACCAACTACCAACTACCAACTACTAACCACTAACGACTAACCTCCAGCCTCAAATATGAATCGCCTCACCCAACGCCACATGGGCGACTTCCATCAGTACCTCGCTTAGCGTGGGGTGCGCGTGCACGTTGCGCGCAATCTCCGTCGGGGTAAGTTCCATCATGTGGGCCAGGGTGAGTTCGGGCAACAACTCGGTCACTTCGGGGCCAATCATGTGCGCGCCCAGAATCTCGCCATAGGCCTTGTCCACCACCAGTTTGATGAAGCCCTTGCCCTCGTTCAACGCCAACGCCTTGCCGTTGGCCTGGAAGGGGAACTTGGCCACGGTGATGTCATAGCCCTGCTCCCGGGCCTGGGCTTCGGTCAGGCCAAACGCGGCCACCTGGGGATGCCCGTACACCGCGCGCGGCATGGCCGCGTAGTCCAGGGGATGCACCGCGCGCCCGGCCACGGCTTCGGCCACCAGGATGCCCTGCGCGGAGCCCACATGGGCCAGCATCATCTTGGCCGTGACATCGCCGATGGCCCACACGCCCGGCACATTGGTCGCCATGCGCTCGTCCACCGCGATGGCGCCCCGGTCGGTCAGCCGCACGCCGACTTCCTCCAGGCCCAGGCCCGCGGTGTTGGGCCGAAAGCCAATGGCCACCAGAGCCTGCTCGGCTTCCAGGGTCTGGGCCCTGCCCTTCTTGGTGTCGGTGACCGTGACCCGCACGCCCTGGTCCGTGGTCTCGATAGCCTCCACCTTGTGGCCGGTGAGCACCTGAATGCCTTGCTTTTTGTAGGCCTTGGCCAGTTCCTTGCCCACCTCCGCGTCTTCCAGCGGCAGCAGGGTGGGCATCATCTCCACTAAGGTGACCGCAGCGCCGTAACTGTGCCAGATGGTGGCGAATTCCACGCCAATGGCGCCGCCGCCGATGATGATGGCCGACGCGGGCACTCGCGTTTGCAGAATGGCCGGGCGATAGGTCAACACCCGTTCGCCGTCCACATCCCAGCCCGGCGGCACCAGAGGATGCGCGCCCGTGGCAATGACGATATTGCGGGCCTCCAGGCGCACGGGCTCACCGCCGTCGGACGGGGTGAGCAGCACCGCGTTGGGCGCTACCAGGCGGGCGGTGCCCATGTGCACCTCGATGCCGTTCTTGCGCATCAAAAAGCCCACGCCCTTGGTCAGCCGCTGCGACACCTGCCGACTACGGCGCACGGCCTGAGCATAGTCGAAGGTCAGGTGCTCCACGCCCGCGATGCCGAAAGTCTTGGCCTCGGTGCGCAAGGTGCGCACCAGTTCCGCGTTCTTGAGCAACGCCTTGGAAGGGATGCAGCCCACATTCAAACACACCCCGCCCAGCCATTCTTTGTCCACGATGGCCGTCTTGAGGCCCAGTTGGGCCGCCCGAATGGCGCCCACATACCCGGCCGGGCCCGCACCGATGAAAAGGATGTCGTACATGCGTCCCTCCGTCACCTGCGATTAGACCCCATCCTCGGGCCAGTTTTCCAGGGTGCGCACAATGTCTTGCACGAACGCGTCGGCCACCGCGCCATCCAGCACCCGGTGGTCAATGGTCAGGCTCAAGAAAGCCATGGGCCGAATGGCCAGCACATCGCCTTCCAGCACCACGACCCGCTTCTTGATGGCACCCACGCCCAGAATGGCCACATTGGGCTGGTTGATGATGGGCGTCCCAAACAGCGAGCCGTTGGTGCCGTAGTTGGTAATGCTGAACGTGCTGCCCGTGATTTCATCGGGATTGAGGCGTCCGGCCCGGGCCCGTTGGGTCAAATCGTTGAGCGCGCGAGCCAGGCCCAGCAGCGACAATTCGTCCGCGTTCTTGACCACCGGCACGATGAGCCCTTTGTCGCCCAAGGCGACGGCCACGCCGATATTGACGACCTTGTGCAGCAGGATGCCGTCGTCGGTCCACGACGAATTCACCAGGGGATGGCGGCGCAACGCCTGCGCGGCCGCGGCCACGAAGTAGGCGGTGAAAGTCAGCCGCACGCCTCGGGCTGCGAATTCGGCCTTGTGCCGGGCCCGATGGGCCACCACCCGGTGCAGGTCCACCTCGTGGACGGTGGTCACATGCGGCGCCACCCGCTCGGAGAACACCATGTGCTCCGCGATGCGGCGGCGGATGTTGGTCAAGGGCAGCAATTCGTCGCCCGGCAGCACGGGCACGGGCTTGCGCATGGCCTGCTCGCCCGGCACGGTCACCTGCGCGGCCGCGGGGGCGGGTTGGGC
>WGAK01000253.1 GCA_015494815.1 Anaerolineales bacterium
CACCTGGTGGTGGGGGCTGCCCTCGTCGTCGTCCCACGCGCTGGTGGGCGGGCTGGTGGGCGCGGCATTGGCCGAAGGGGGGCTGGCGGCCATCCAGTGGCGCGGGCTGGGCGCGGTGCTGGTGGCGCTGTTCCTCTCGCCGCCGCTGGGCTTCGCAGCCGGGTTCGGGCTGGCTCGCGGGGTCTTCTTCCTGGCCCAGGGGGCTTCCCCGCGCATCAACCGCTGGTTTCGCCACGGGCAATGGTGGACCACCTTAGGCCTGGCTCTGGGGCACGGCGCCAACGACGGTCAAAAGAGCATGGGGCTGATGGCCCTGGCCCTGCTGCTGGCCGGGCGCCAGTCCACTTTCCAGGTCACCCGACCCATCATCTGGGCCGCGGCCGCGGCCATTGCGTTGGGCGCGTCGGTGGGCGGCTGGCGTCTCATTCGCACCGTGGGCGGGCGCATCTTGCGGGTGCGGCCGGTGCACGGCTTCGTGTCGCAACTGGGCAGCGGCGCGGTCATCGTGGGGGCCGCGTGGGTGGGCGCGCCCATCAGCACCACCCAGGTCATCAATTCGGCCCTCATGGGCAGCGGCGCGGCCGAACGCTGGAGCAAGGTGCGCTGGCGCGTGGCGCGCGACATGGCGCTGGCCTGGCTGCTCACCATCCCCGCCAGCGGGCTGCTGGCCGCGCTGGGCTACGGGGCCTGGCGCGTGCTCGGCTCGCCCTGAACCCGCGCGGGGGATAGGCTCAGTCCATCTCCTGACGGCCCAGCAACGCCCGCATCAGGGTGGTCTGGTCCGCGTACTCCAAATCGCTGCCCGTGGGCAGGCCCTGGGCCAGGCGGGTGATTTTCACGCCCAGGGGCTTGAGGCGCTGCGCCAGATACACCGCGGTCGCGTCGCCCTCCAGGCTGGGGTTGGTGGCCAGAATCACCTCTTGCACGCCTTCGGTGCGCACCCGCTGCTCCAACTCGCGGATGCGCAGGTCGTCGGGACCCACGCCTTCGATGGGCGAGAGCACGCCGTGCAGCACATGATACACGCCTTGATACAGGCCCGTGCGCTCCAGAGCCACCACATCCAGCGGGTCTTCCACCACGCACACCACGGTGGCGTCCCGGTTGGGGTCGCGGCAGATGGGGCACAGCGGCTGGTCGGCCTCGGTGAAATGGAAGCAGCGCTGGCAATACGCCACATCCCGGTGCAGGCGGTCCAGGGCATCGCGCAGGCTGTGGGCCACCTCTTCGGGCGCGCGCAGCAGATACAGCGCCAGCCGGGCCGCGCTCTTGGGGCCGATGCCCGGCAGGCGCTCGAAGGCCTCGATGACTTCCCGAACCGGTTGGGGCAAAGCCGTGGGCAAAGGCATGGGCATCCTCACAGTTTTTGCACGAAATCGGCCAACAGCATCTTGACCGCGCCATCCTCGAAGCGCACCTCGACGATTTCATCGCCGGCGCTGACCTCGACCTGCAGCACCACGCCCTCGCCCCAGCGGGGGTGAATCACCCGGTCGCCGCTGCGCAAACGGGCGCGGCGCGGACGCCGGGGCGCGGGCCGCGAGGCCGCGCGGGAGGCTCGCGCCGGGGCCCGGCCGGACGCGGAGCGCCGTTCCCCCACCCCCAACTGCCGCGCCAAATGGGGGAACAACCGCGGCCAATCGCCCTCGGTGAGGGGCGGCGCTAAGGGCTCCAAAAAGCGGCTGGGCTCGACGATGTCCAGCCCGCCGTAGGCCAGGCGGTATTGGGGCACCAGCAGGAAGAGGTAGTCGCGGGCCCGGGTGATGCCCACATACAGCAGGCGCTGCTCTTCGGCCAGCGCGTCGGGGTCTTCGATGGAGCGGTTGTGGGGCAGCAGGCCCTCCACCAGGCCCACCAGAAAGACCACCCGAAACTCCAGGCCCTTGGCCGCGTGGATGGTCAGCAGGGTCAGGCCCTGCTCCTGGCCCTGCAGGGTGTCCTGGTCGGAGACCAACGCCACCCGCTCCAGGAAGGCCGCCAGGCCCTGGTCTTCGTATTCCACGGCCAGGCGGCGCAACTCCTGCACGTTCTCCCAGCGGGCCTCGCCCTCTTCGGTGCGGTCACGCACGAAGGCCTCATAGCCTGTATCGGCCACGATGCGGTCCAGCATCTGCGCGGGCGAGAGTTCGCCCACCCGCCAGTGCCAGGCCTGCAGCATCTCACCCACGGGGAACAGCGCCTTGAGCGCCCGCCGGCTCAGCGCGGCGGTCCAGGCCTCGGGGTGCGCGGCCAAATCCAGCAGCGCGCGGCCGGGGCTGAGCCCGCGGGCCGCGGCTTGCTCGCGCAAGGCCGCCCAAGTGCGGGGGCCGATGCTTCGCGGCGGCACGTTGATGACCCGCTCCAGGCTGGCCACATCGTCGGGGTTGAACGCCAGGCGCAAGAAGGCCACCAGGTCTTTGATTTCGCGGCGGCCGTAGAAACGCTGCGCGCCCACCAGGCGATAAGGCAGCCCCAGGCGCAGCAACTCCTCTTCCACGGGCCGCGATTGGGCATTGGTGCGATACATCACGGCCATGCTGTCCAGAGGAATGCCCCGCTGGCGGGCCAGGGTGACCGCGGTTTGGGCGATGAACGCGGCTTCGGCTTCTTCGTTGAACACCTGCTTGACCACCACGGGCGGGCCGCTGCCCCGTCGCGCCCGCAAGTTCTTGCGATGACGGCGGGGCTGGACATGCAACACGGCCATCGCCACATCAAGAATGTTCTGGGTCGAACGGTAGTTCTCTTCCAGGTAAATCACCTCGGCGTCGGGGAAGTCGGCCTCGAAGCGCTGCAGGTTGCGATAATCGGCCCCGCGCCAGCGGTAGATGGACTGGTCCATGTCGCCCACCACGAAGACCTGCCGGTGGGCCTGGCCCAGCAGTTGCACCAGCCGGTATTGGATGGCGTTGGTGTCCTGGAATTCGTCCACCAGCAAATGCCGAAAGAGGTCTTGATAGCGGGCCCGCACCTCGGGCTGCTCTTCGAACAGGCGCACCGCCCACAACAGCAAATCGTCGAAGTCCAGCAAATTGGCCTCGGCCAGGTGCTGCTGATAGCGTGCGTAAATCTTGGCCACCACCTCGTCGCGGTACGAGGCGCGCGGGAAAGTCTCGGGCGTGTGCCCCTCGTTCTTGGCCCGCGAGATGGCGCTGCGCACCGCGGGCACCCGATAGACCTTGTCGTCCAACTGCAATTCCTGGCGAATGATGTGGCGCAGCAGACGGCGTTGGTCATCCTCGTCGGCGATGACGAAAGAGGCGGTGAAGGGCAAGAACTGGGCTTCGCGGCGCAGGGTGCGGGCGCAGAAGGCGTGGAAGGTGCTCACCGTCAGGCCCCGGGTGCGGGTACCCAGCAGCGCGTCCAGGCGTTCGGCCATCTCGCGGGCGGCCTTGTTGGTGAAGGTCACGGCCAGCACATTCCAGGGCCGGGCATGGCCCTCGGCCAGCAGCCAGGCAACCCGGTAGGTGAGCACCCGGGTTTTGCCCGAACCCGGACCGGCCATCACCAGCACGGGCCCCGGCCGGGCGGTAACCGCGGCTTGTTGCTGGGCATTGAGTTCCAAAAGCCAATCGTGCATGCCGTCGCCTCAAAAGGGGGATGGGCTCCGCCAGGGCCGGGCGGGCTCGCGGTCTATTTTACCGCCCAGTGGATGGCCACCGTGCCCAACATACGCTTGCGGTAGCCGATGTGCCGAAACCCCACCGCGGCCAGGTGCGCGGCCAACTGCGCCGCGCTCAAGAATTGCTCGCTGGAGCGGGGCAAATAGCGATACGCCTGCGCGTCGCCCGCGACCAGCCGCCCCAGCGTGGGGATGACCAGCCGAAAGTGCAGCCGCACCAGCACGCCCAACAGGCCGCCGGGGGGGCGGGTGGTTTCGAGGATGACGATGCGCCCGCCGGGGCGCAGCACCCGATATTGCTCGCGCAGGGCCTGCAGCACATCGGCCACATTGCGCAGCAAGAAGCCCGACACCACCGCGTCGAACGCGTTCGAGGCAAAGGGCAGGCGCAGCGCGTCCGCGGCGGCCCAACCGATGGCCTCGGCACCGGCCCGCCGCCGGCCGACCTGCATCATGGGCAGGGTGAAGTCCGCGGCCACCACCCGGGCCGCGGGCTGCTGCCGCCGGGCTTCGCGGGCCAGGTCGCCCGTGCCCGCGCCGATGTCCAACAGCCGCTGCCCCGGCCGCACACGCGCCCGCCGAATGACCTCGCGGCGCCAGCGCACATCCTGCCCGCCCGTCATCAGGCGATTGAGCAAATCGTAGCGCGGCGCGATGCGGGCGAACATGTCCCGCACATAACGGGGTTTCTCGTGGATGGGGGGAAGCACGCTCATACAACCTGCCTTGCGATGCGGAAGCCGGTCTTCCGGCCGGGAAGCGAAGCGGTTTTCACGCGCCGAGCACCGCGCGCAGCGCGGCATACAGCCGGGGCATGTCTTCGGGGCGCCCCGCGCTGATGCGCAGATGGTCGCGCAAGCCGGGCTTGTCGAAATAGCGCACCAGCACGCCGTGCTCGCGCAGCAGGCGGTCGCGCACCGTGCGGCCGTCGAGACCGGCCGCGGTCACCTGCACCAGCACGAAGTTGGTCTGCGACGGGTGAGGCCGCAGCCCGGGGATGTCCGCCAGCGCGCGCAGCATGTCGCGGCGCACCCCGCGCAGCCGGTCCACCACCGGCGCCCACTGCTCGCGATGTTGCAGGGTCACCTGCGCGGCCACCTGCGCGGCCACATTGACATTGTAAGGCTGCTTGATGCGCCACAACACCTCCATGAGCCAGGCGGGGAACGCGCCGTACCCCACCCGCAGCCCGGCCAAACCGGCCCATTTGCTGAAAGTGCGCAACACCACCAGATTGTCCCGCCGGGGCACCTGGGCGATGAAACTGCGTTCCCGCCCCCAGGGGCCGCCGTCGTCCACGAATTCGATGTAGGCCTCGTCGAGCACCACCAGCGTGGGCAGGTCCAGCAGCGCCTCTATTTCGTGGCGCGCGGGCAGCGAGCCATCGGGGTTGTTGGGCGTGGCCAACAGCAGGGCCTTGGGGCGGTGACGCTCCACGGCCTGGGCGATGGCCGCCACATCCAGGCCGAAGTCCGCGCGGCGGGGCACGGTGAGCACTCGGGCCGCGTTGATGCGGGCGTCGAAGGCATACATGCCAAAGGTCGGCGGGCACACCAGCACTGCGTCGCCGGGCTCCAGCACGGCCCGCAACAGCAGGTCAATCAACTCGTCCGCGCCGGCCCCGACCATGAGCAGGTCGGCCGGCACGCCGGTGAACTCGGCCAGCGCGGCCCGCAAGGCCCGGCTTTCGGGGTCGGGGTAAATGTGCGGGTAGGCCAGGCGGGCCAGCGCCTCGCGCACCTGGGGCAGAGGGCCGTAGGGGTTTTCGTTGGCGTCCAGTTTGAGCAAACGCTCGGGCGGCAGGCCCACCCGGGCCGCGACCACCTCATACGGCTCCACCGGCTCATAAGGCGGCAGATGGCGTAAGTGAGGGCGAATCCAGGACGACATGGTGCACACTCCAAAAGCAGGGAGCAGGGAGCGGGAAGCGGGGAGCGGCGCCGCGAGCGCACCCGGTTCCCCCTCACCCCTCCTCGTCCCATAGCGCGGCCATCAGGGCCTGGAGCCGCGGCGGCTCTTCCTCGAAAATGTACAGCGCGGGGGTGACGATGACGCCGCTGCCGCCAATGGCCCGCAACTCCGCGATGGCCGCGTTCAGGTCGCGGCGGGCCACCACGATGCTCACCGAAAACCACGGCGCGCCGTCGTGGGTGAAGACGGGCGAAATGGTAGGCCCTTGCAGCCCGCGAATGTGCGGCTGCGTGGCCATGCGCTCGGCCACCGCGGCCGCGCTTTGGCCGCGCACGTTGGCGATGACCAGAAAGTGCTCCTGGGCGCGCAGGTGGGCTTCGATGTATTCCAGCAGACGCCGGGCGACTTCCAACGCGCCCGGCCGGTGCTGCAACGCGGCCCGGTTGGCAATCAGCACGGCCTGCGACGCCAGAATGACGCCGTCCTCCACGGGCCGCAGGCGATTGTCCCGCAGGGTCAGGCCCGTGGTCACCAGGTCCACGATGGCGTCCGCGTAGCCGATGGTGGGCGCGATTTCCAGCGTGCCCTCCGCGGGAATCAGGCGATGGGGGATGCCGTGCCGCTCCAGGAACGCGGCGCTCAGGCGCGGGTATTTGGTCGCCACCCGCAGGGGGCGCTCCAGCGCGGCGGTCTCGCGGGCCAGGTCGGTCATGGTGTGCACCGCGTCCCACGCTTCGGGCACGGCCAGGGTCAGGCGGCAGTGCCCAAAGCCCAAGGCATCGTGCAGCACCAGCACCTGGCCCTCGGTGCCGCGCTTCTCTTCCACCACATCCAGGCCCGTGATGCCAAAATCCACGCTGCCCTGCCGCACGCCAACGACAATGTCGCCGGCCCGTTGGAACAACACCTCCACCTCGGGCAGCGCGGGAATGCGAGCCTGATATTGCCGCGGGTTGAGTTTTTCCACCCGCAAGCCGCTGCGGGCCAGAAAATCCAGGGTGGCCTGCGCCAACCGGCCCTTGGACGGCAACGCCAGACGGATGGGACGGGGAGAAAGCACAGGGGCGGTCATGCGCGCTCCTCAGCGGTCGCGGCGGCGGGGACGGGGGCGGCTTCGGTCGGCCCCGCGATGCCCACGGTCCACCGGTCGGGATGCCAGTAATGACGAATGGCCCGCTGCACCTGCTCGGGGGTGATGGCGCGAATGCGGGCTGCGTAGGTGCGGAAGTAGTCGAGCCCCAGGCCGTAACGCTCCACATGCAGCAGGGCGCTGGCCACCCCTGCGTTGGTGGCCAGTTCCAGGGGCAGGCTGCCCACGGCCTGCGACTGCACATCGGCCAGTTCCGAGGCGGTCACGCCCTGGTCCACGAAGCGGCGCAACTCCGCGCGGATGAGGTCCAGGGCCTGGGGGACGTGCTCAGGGGCCACGCCCGCGTTCACCTGCCACGGCCCCGGGCCCGGCCCACCCGTGAGGGACGAGTACGCGTAGTACGCCAGGCCGGCCTGTTCGCGCACCACCTGGCCGATGCGGCCCATCATGCCGAAACGCCCCAGCACGCTGTTGCCCAGGGCCGCGGGCAAATAGTCGGCTGCGAAACGGCTGGGGCCCACGGTGGCGACGACGATGTCGCTCTGGCTTTTGCCGGGCAAGGGCACCGCGCGCTGCACCTCGTGCGGCGGCGGCTCCACCGGCGGCACTTCGGGCTCGGGCGGCGGGGGTGGGCCCTGCCAATCGCCCAGGGCCGCCGCGATGCGGGCCACCGCGTCGGTCGGCTCGATGGCCCCCACGATGGCCAGCACCAGGCCCTGGGACATGTAGTGCTGCCGGTGGAAGGCCTCCAGGTCGGCGCGCGTCAGGTTGCGCAGGCCCTGGGCCAGGTCGTCTAAGGTGCCACCGTAAGGATGGTCGGCGTAGAGCGCGGCCAGGGCGGCCTCGGCCGCGCGGGTGGCGGTGTCTTGCATGCGAATGGCCAGGCCGGTGAGCATCTGGTCGCGCCGGCGGGCGAACTCCTCCTCGGGGAAGGTGGGCTCACGCAGGGCCTCGGCCAGCAGCGCCAGCAGCGCGGACAGGTCTTCGGCCAGGCAGCGGGCCCGCAAGGCCGCGCTGTGGGTGTGGCCGGCGAACCCCAGGTTGGCGGCCATGGATTCCAGGGCGTCGAAAATCTGCTGATGCGTGCGGGTGCGCGTGCCGCGCAACAGCATGGACGCGGTCAACTCGGCCAGGCCGTTCTTGTCGTCGGGGTCGTGCAGCGCGCCCGCGTGGGGCAAGTAGCCGTGCACCACCACCGAAGGGCTGGCGAAGTTGGCGCGCGCCAGCACCACGATGCCGTTGGGCAGCACCTGGCGCAAGGTGTCATTAGGGCCGGGGAGGCTGGGCATGTCTTTATCCTCCACTTTGCGTTTGCGGCTCAACCACGCCGGGCATAGGTGGCGCGTCGCCTTTGGGTGCCCGCCAGGGTTGCCGAAGCGGTGCGCAGGGCGTGGGCCGCGGTGTGCCGTGCGCGGTACGTGAGCCGAGGCCCACGTCCTCGCGGGGGCGAGCGGCTCGGTCGCCCGCTGCCAAGGCGGGGGCGCACGGTCGTGTGCCCCTACCCGTCCATCCGCCTTACCGCTTCACCGCCTCGCCGCGTTTCCAAAGCGGCACCAGGGCGCTGCACTTCAAAATGCCAAAATCGCCCAGTTGCCGAATTCGGCGACTTTTGCATACATTCTATTCCTTGAGCACGTGTAGATATTGCCGGGGGCATGCCACCAGTGGTGGATCTCACCCATCCCCCGCTGAGCCTCGCTACGCTCGGCTCATCTGCCCCCTTCCCTCTCTTACCAAGAGAGGGAAGGGGGCGGCTTCGGCGGCGCAAGAGCGCCGCCGAAGCGGGGGTAGGGAGAGATCCTACCGGCCAGTCCAGCCTTTCGTCGCCCGCGGGGTTTCCGCCCGGTTGCATTTTTCTTTTCGCTCCTTCGGCTTTCGTCAATCAATCGGCAGCGCGGCCAGCACGGCAAAGCGGCCCGTGCGCCCCTGTTCCGCGCGGTGCGAGAACCAGTCCGCGGTGTGGGCCGCGGTGCTCAGCCCTACCACCCGCACCTGGGCGACCCCGGCACGGCGCAGTTGCCACGCGTTGGCCGCCCACAGGTCGAAGTGCCAGCGTCCGTCCACCCGGGGCAAGAAGCGGTCGGCCGCGTCGCCAAAGGCCGCGCGCACGGCCGCAGCCACGGATTCCCCCACCTCGTAGTCGGCAGGGCCGATGGACGGGCCGATGACCGCCACAAGGTCGCGCGGGCGCGAGCCATAGGCCTGGGTCAAGGCCCGCACCGCGGCCGAGGCCGCGCCGGCCACCGTCCCCCGCCAACCTGCGTGCACCAGGGCCAACGCGCGGCGCCGCGGGTCATAGAGCACCACGGGCACGCAGTCCGCGAAGGTCATGGACAGGGTGACTCGCGGGTTGCGGGTGAGGAGGATGTCGGCCTTGAGTTGGGGCATGGTGGGGCGTCGCGGGGCCTCGGCCCGCACCGCGTGCGCGCCGTGCACCTGCCAGGCGTCGTAGCGGCTGCGGGGGTCCAGCCCCAGGGCGGCGAAGGCCCGCCGCCGGTTCTCGGCCACCCGGGCCGGGTCGTCGCCCACCGAGCCGCCCACATTGAGGCTGGCCCAGGGCCGCGGGCTCACCCCGCCGTGGCGGGTGAAGAAGCCATGCCGCACGCCCAGCCCGGCCAAAACCTCGTCTTCCCACCAACGCACCGCGCCTTGTTGCACCCAGGGCATGCGGTGACCTCCTCACGAGCGCTGCCGCGCCCGGCTCACATGCCGCAGCCGCTTGAGCAACAGCCGGTAACTCTCTTCCATGCTCTCGTCCATCTGCGGCAGCATGAACCAGGCCGTGGTCCAGCCGAAGATAAAGCCCGTGAGGGTGCGCAGCAAGGGCGTGCTCTCGCGATAAGGCAGCGGCGAGCCGGGAATTTGGCTCAAAATTTGCGACACGCCGTCCAGGCCGATGGGCGTCCAGCCGATGGCAATCCACCAGAACCAGCGCAGCGCGCGCAAGGGCTTGCCCCGCCGTTTGCGGTACCAGTAGAACAAGCCGAAAAGGAAGAACGCGCCCCAAATGGCGACATCACGCTCGCAAAAGGCCACTTTGTAGCCCAGGCGCTCGTTGCCGATGAACTCGCGGGCGGCCCACAGGTCGTTTTCGTCCAGGCCGGTGACCTCGCCAAAGGTGCGCAGGCCGGGCACATGGGCCGCGGCGCGCGGATAGGCGGGCTGCTCGCCAAAGAGGAACCACGAGCGGAAGGCCAACTGGTGGCAGGTGACGCTGTAGGCCTTGTACAGCACCGTGGCCGGCGTGGTCAGGCCGGCTTTCATGAGCACCGGCGCCAGGAACGGCAGACCCACATACAGCCCCAAGAAGATGACGAAGCCCGTGAGGAAGTGTTTGGAGATGTAGTACATGAGGCGGTCGCCCAGAGGCAGGCGGTCGGGCCGCAGGGTCAGGCCGTGCTCCTGGGCCACCTGCTGACGGAAGTCCTGCCCCTCGCGCGCCGCGCGCAGGGTGACCTCCAGGCGTTGGCGGTCGAACTCGCCGCTCAGCCGATAACGCCCGGCCTCCACCCGCGGGGTCTGGCCGTCCAGGCGGCGGGCCAGGGTGGAGTCTTGGGTGACGTCCAGCACCACCACCTGCAGGTCCAGGTCGGCCTCCAGGTCGCGCAGCCAGGCCAACACGGTCTGGCTGCGCGGCTGCTCGGGATGTACGTACACCGTCACCGGCAACTTCATGGCTCTACTCCCAGGGGCCGCAATTGGGCCCAAACGTCATCCTCGGTCAACGCGCCCAGATGAACGCCTTGCACACGGCCCTCGGCATCGAGGAACACGGTGGTGGGCAACCCGCGCACGCCGTACAAACGCACGACCTGGCGCTGGGGGTCCAGCAACAACGGGAAGGTCAGGCCGTATTCCGCGGCGAAGGCCTGCACCGCGGCCGCGTCTTCGCCGTAGTTGACGCCCAGCACCACCAGCCGGTCGGCATAGCGTTCGGCCAGGCGTTGCAGCAAAGGCATCTCGACCTTGCAGGGCTCGCACCAGGTGGCCCACACGTTGAGCACCACCACCCGGCCGCGCAGGTCGCGCAGGCGGATGGTCTCGCCGGCCGGGGTTTGCAAGGCGAAATCGGGCGCGGGCTGGCCCAAGGTCAAAGGCCCTGCCGCGCGCGCCTCGCTCGCGGCCTCGATGCGGCCCAGGTACCACCACGCCAGCAGGCCCAAGGCCATCATGCCCAGGCCCAGCGCCACGCCCCGCCACAACGCCCGCCGGGCCTGGGCTCGCTCGCGCGTCCAGGCCGGGTCGGTCATGGCAGCCTCGGAATCAAAATCCGCCACAAATCGCCGAAGGTCTGCACCGTCGAGAGCCGCGCCAGGCTACCCGTGAACAGCAGCACGCCCAACACGATGAGCACCACGCCCATGGCGATTTCCACATAGTGGGTCACCCGGCTGTATTTGGTGAGCAGGGTGGTCACCCAATCCACGCTCAGCGCGGCCAGCAGGAAGGGCACGGCCAGCCCCGCGGAGTACGCGGCCAGCAGGTACGCCCCCACCCAGGTGGAGCCGCCCTGCAGGCTGTAGGTCAGGATGGCGCCCAGCACCGGGCCCACGCACGGCGACCAGCCCGCGGAGAAGAACACGCCCAGCAGAAACGAGGCCAGATAGCCGCCCTTTTCGACCACTTCGTCGGCCTCGTAGCGGATGTCGTAGGCCAGGAAGGGGATGCGCACCAGGCCGGTCATGTGCAGGCCGAAAAGCACCACCACCAACCCGCCAATGCGGGCCAGGTAGAAGCGATAGTTGAACAGCAGTTGGCCCAGCGCGGAAGTCGCCAGCCCCAGGATGATGAACACCACGCTAAAGCCCAGGATGAACGCCACGCCGTGGGTGAACGCATGCCACCGCACCGCGCGGGCGCTGGCCTGGCTGTCGCTCTGCTGAAAACCCAACGAACGGCCGGTCAGATAACTGACATAAGCCGGTACCAACGGCAACACGCAGGGCGAGACAAACGAGCCCACCCCCGCGAAAAACGAGGCCAAAAGGCCCACGGTCGAAGTGCCCATGGTTTTACCTCCATCGCGCGTCCACGCGCTTAGGCTTCGATAACCTGCACCAGGGTGCCCCCCGGCATACCTACGGTTTTGTCGCCGGGGTCGTAGGCCACCACCGGTTGGGACCAGCGGAAAATCCACAGGGCATCGTCGGGGCGCAGATTGACGCAACCGTGGGACATGGGCACGCCGAAGTTGTTGTGCCAAAAAGTGCTGTGCAAGGCTATGCCTTGCCCCACGAACAGCATGGTCCAGCCGATGCCCGGGAGGTCGTACCCGCCGCCGGTGGTGCCGCCACTCATGTGCACCGACACCAACTTGCGCCAAATGGGGCTCGCGCCCACCGGCGTGGCCCATTCGTCGGTAGGGCGGCCATAGGCGTCATACTTGGCGCCCGTGGACACGCGGCAAAAGTACACTTCGGTCTTGCCTTCATAGCACGCTACCGTCTGATAGGTCACATCCACCACGATGCGCTTGTCGGTGACCTCGGGCGAGATGGGTTGCAAATCGTCGGGCGTCAACGGCCGAAACGCCTCGGCCAGGGCCCAAAAAGTGTCGCCATACGAGCCATATCGCTCGGTCACATGGTACCAAACCCGACCCTGCTCGTCGGTTTTAACGCCATCCACCCACATAATCTGGCTGTAATACAGCCTGGGGTAGGGCGTATCCTTGAGCCACGGCGAGCGCGGCGGCGGGTTGTCCTGGTAGATATCCACATACGGCACCGTGACCTCGGCCCAAAAACCCGGTTCCTCGCCATAACGGGGCAACTCGGTCAACGGCGTGTTGGGCAGGTTGCGCACGGGCTGCAAATACGGCGCCCACACATACCCGCGGCCGATGTCCACGAAACGCTGGCTGATGCGATAAGGCTGATAGCCCACCACCTCGCGCAGCCAGGGCACCACCGCGTCCTCGAACAAATAGTCCACCGGTGTCGCGGTCGCGTCGGGCCGGGGGTAGACTTCGATGCGGCCGTGGGTCGCGTTGCGGCCCAGGCGTTCGGCCTGGGGGAAGGTCACCTGGGGCGCGCGCCGCAGCCACGGAGCCAGCAGCCAGGCGCCCGCGGCCGTCAGACCCAGTTTGAGGACATCCCTCCGGGTGAGGCGCTGGGGCGTGTTCATGGCTTATCCGACGACTTGCGCCCGGCCTTCCGCTTGCGGGGCCGGGGGGTGAACCCAAATTGTCGCAAAAACGCTTCGTCGTTGCGCCAGTTCTTGCGCACCTTGACCCGCAAATCCAGATACACCCGGCGGCCGCTCATGGCCTCGATGGCTTTACGCGCGGTGGTGCCGATTTGCTTGAGCATGGCGCCTCGGCGGCCGATGACAATGCCCTTCTGCGAGTCGCGCTCCACGAACAGGGTCGCGGCGATGTAGGCCGCGCCGCTCTCGCGCTCCTTGTACTCGTCAATGCGCACCGCGATGCTGTGGGGCACCTCGTCCCGCAGGTGCAGCAGCGCGGCCTCGCGAATCAGGTCCGCGGCGATGTCGCGCTCATACAGGTCGGTCACCTGGTCGGAGTCGTAGAACGGCGGCCCCTCGGGCAGCAAGGCAAACAGGCGATTGAGCAACGAGGGCAGATTCTCGCCCGTCAGCGCCGAAATCCACAGCCGCTCGGCCTGGGGTACCAACGGCCGGTACAGCGCCTCTTGCGCCGAACGCTGGTCCCCCGGCACCAGGTCGGCCTTGTTGAGGGCCAGCACCACGGGCCGCGGGGGCTCCAGGGCGCGAATGTGGCGGGCCACCATCTCGTCCTCGGCCGTGGGCGGCCGGGACGCGTCCACCACGAACAGGATGCCGTCCGCGTCGGCCAGAGCCTGCCGGGCTTCCTCGTTGAGGGCCTGGCCCAGTTTGTGCACGGGCCGGTGAATGCCCGGCGTATCCACGAACACGATTTGGCCGCGTTCGGTGGTCAAGATGCCCAATTGCCGCTTGCGGGTGGTTTGTGGCTTGGGCGAGACGGCCGCAATCTTCTGCCCCACCAAGGCATTCAGCAAGGTGGATTTGCCCACATTGGGCCGTCCGGCTACCGCGATGAAACCCGCGCGAAACGAAGATGCCTGCATGACGGTGCTCCGAATGCCCCCAATTGTACCAGCCTTCGCCGGGCCCCGGCAGGCCACTACGCCCGCGATTTGGCCTATGGCCGGCTCAGGGAACGGGGGTGGCGGCCGGTGGGCCGGGCGTGGGCGCCGGTTCGGGCGGCGGCCCCTGCATGACCACGGTCCAGGCCGCGTTCACCGACGCGCCGGGCAGCCCGCCCCAGGGAATGTAAGCCTGCTCTTGCTGCACCACCGCGGCCAGTTCGGGGCTGGCCCGGCCGGCGAGGTCGTCCAGATAGGCCTGCGCGGCGGCCACCCACTCGGGGGTGATGATGACCTGGTCGCCGCGGCCCTCCATCAACGCGCGGGCCGCGGGTTGCCACACGGTCAACACCTGCACCGTATGCTGGGCAAAGGCCGGGTCCTGCTGCTGCAACGCCCGCCATTCGTCCTGATAGAGGAAGAACAGCGTGCGGTAGTGCTGGCCCCGAGGCGTAGCGGCCATGGCCTGAAAGACGAAGGCGTACGCGGTCCAATCCACGCCCGGCGCGAGCCCCGGCCCAAAGGGGAACCCTGCGCCGCCCCCGGCCGGGGTCAGGGTGGGCGACAAGGTCGAGGGGAGGGTCGCCGTGAGCCCAGGCGCCAAACCGGGGGTGGGCGTTGCGGCCGCGGGCGCTGAAGGCGGTGCGGGCGGCGCCACCGCCGCGGTGG
>WGAK01000254.1 GCA_015494815.1 Anaerolineales bacterium
AACGCGGTGGGCAGTTTGCTGTCGAACCTGCGTTTGCTGGAGCAGGTGCGTCGGCGGTCGGCCCAACTGCAATTGCTGTATGACTTCACCGTGGCCATCAGCGGGCACACGCATTTCGACGATTTGGCGCGGGATGCCACGGCCCGGCTGCGCGCCACTTTCGACGCGCTGCACGCGGGTCTGCTGCTGTTCGACGAACGCAAGCCGATGGCCCTGTTGATTGCCACCACTTCCCGCTCGCCTGACGCGCCGGGGGCCGATTGGTATCAAACGCGGCTGCCGTTGCTGCCCGGCGTGCCCCTGACGCGCATCAAAGAGGAGCCGCGCGTGTGGGTGGTGAATTATGCCCAGTTGCAGCACGCGCCGGCGCCTTTCCGGCAGGCCGTGCAGCAGCGCGGGGTGCGCAGCCAGGTCTTCGCGCCCTTGCTCGTCGGTGGCGAGGTCATTGGCGCGGTGGCCCTGGGCTTCGAAGACGAAGAGCCGCCCCTGGGGACTTCGGACTTAGCCGTGTTCGAGCAGTTGACCCGCCAACTTTCGCTGGCCATCGAACTCACGCGCTTGCTGGAGGCGCTGGAGCGCCGGGCCCAACGGGAGCGCTGGGTGCGCGAGATTACGGTGCGTATGCGGGCCAGCAACGACCCGCTGACCATTGTGCGCACCGCGCTGGAGGGCCTGCGCGAGCAATTGCATCTGCAAGAGGCGCAAATTTTGCTCACGCGCGTGCCGGGCACGGCGCCCACCCCTGCAGGGGCCGCAGCGCCTGATGATGGGACGGCCCGGCCCGAGGCCGCGGCGGCTCCCCAGACCCGCGAGGAGGAGGCGTCATGAACATGTCGGCGGAGCGCCCGCGGGTGTGGGCTTTTGCCCACCAGAAAGGCGGCGTGGCCAAGACCACCAGCGTCTTGGGCGTGGCCGGGGCCCTGGCCGAACGGGGATACCGGGTGTTGGCCGTGGACCTGGACCCTCAGGCCAGCCTCACCCTGGCCTTAGGCCATCGCCCCGCCGACATCCCCTTGTCGCTGGCCCAGGTGCTGGACCAGCGGGTGCCCTGGCACGCGGCTCTGCTCAAGACCGAGGTCGAGCATCTGGATGTGCTGCCCGCGACCGGCCGTCTGAGCCAGATTGGCAGCCACTGGCTGGCCACAGGCACTTACGAAGGGCTACGGCGTCTGGTGCAGGCCATCCGCGGGTATCACTTCATCCTTTTCGACGCGCCGCCATCGTTGAGCATCTTCACCGTCAACGCATTGGTGGCCGCCCACTTGCTGCTCATCCCCACGCAGCCGGAATACTTCTCCGCGTATGCCATTCGGCATGTGCTGCAACTGGTGCAGTGGGTGCGCGAAACTTACAACCCGGACCTCAAATACCGCATTTTCATCACCATGTTCCAGAAGCGGAATCGGGCCCACGCGTTGATTCGGTCGCGCCTGGAAGCCACTTTTGGGATGGGCCTGTGTCAGACCGTCATTGGCGTGGACACCAAAGTGCGCGAAGCCGCCATTGCCGGTGTGCCCATCCAATATTTCGCGTCTCGCTCGCGGGCCGCGGAGCAATACCGGGCGTTGACGCAGGAGGTATTGGCCTATGACCAGCAAACGCCGACGCAAGTCGTCTCCCAGCCGACGCAAGAAACGGCTGGAAGAGCGGCTGCTGGCGCTGAATGAAGACCTGGCCCCCGACACCCAAGACGCGGTGGCCCCTCCCGAACCGGCCGACCAAGGCGAGGCCGCGCCCGCGGGGCTGTTGCCCAGCGCGTGGGCGACGGCCATGTTGGGCACCGACCAGTTGGATGTGGACACCGACGCCTGGACGGCCTTGCTGGACCAGGAGGCCTTCGCCCTGCGTCTCAATCCCCAGGGAACCATCGAGACGCGTCATCGCCCCTTGACCCCCGCGGGGGACCAGAGCCTGCGCACCTTCCAGCCCGCGGTCGCCCAAGACGACGGCAAGTCCGCGATTTCGTGGCCGGTGGTGTATCAGAACTTTGAGATTTTGTTCGAGGGGCAGGCCCCGTCCGAGCGGGAGTGGCTGGAGGAAGACCGTCAGATTTTGCAGCAGACTCTCGAGCAACTGGCGCTGGCGTTGCACGATGCCTACATGTTCGCCAACACTCAGCAGGCCTATGCCGAGGTCGAGCGCCTTTACCAGGCCACCAGCCGCCTGCTGGAAGGCACGGAATTCGTGCA
>WGAK01000255.1 GCA_015494815.1 Anaerolineales bacterium
GAAATCCGCGGCCTGGTGCCCGATGCTGTTTGGGAGTATATGGATGCGCTGGGCCTGAATGTGGCCCAACGGGCTTTGTTCCTGCTGGGCTACCTGGTGGGTGAAGTGGCCCAGGGCCAACAGCGGGCCGGTTCGGTCACCGTGCTCAACAAAATCCACTTCCAGGGCATGGACGAGGGCAAGGTGCGCCGTTTGAGCAACGAAATTTTGGGCCAGATGCGCATTTACCGCGTCCTGCGCCCCGATACGCGGGACATGTTCGCGGCCATGCGCAGCCTGATGGACCAGGCCGGGGGTTTGCTCGCGCCGGCCGAGAACACCTATTGGGTGCTTTCGGGCTACGCGTTCCGCCACTTGCGCCGGTTTGGCGGGGCCGCAGGGCAGGGCGAGAAATCCCCCACGGAGTAAGGCCATGCCCCGAACCGTGCGGCGTCGCCGATCCATTCGCCTGAAAGGGTGGGATTATCGCGCCCCGGCCACGTATTTCGTCACCATCTGCACCCACGACCGCGGGCCTTTGTTTGGCCGGGTAGTCAACGGGGAGATGGTGTTGAATGCGTTTGGGGAAACCGTGTGGGCGTGTTGGCGGGAAATCCCGGAACATTTCCCGCATGTGGAATTGGACGCGTTTGTTGTGATGCCCAACCATGTGCACGGCATCATTTTCATCGTGGATGTGGTTGGGTCACCCCATGCGGGGGCGACGCATGCGTCGCCCCTACGGGGGGACGCGCCGCGTGGGCCCGCGTCGGGGTCATTGGGGGCCATCGTGGGTTCGTTCAAATCCGCGGTTACCAAACGCATCAACATGTTGCGCAACACCCCCGGCGCACGGGTGTGGCAACGGAATTATTACGAACACATCATTCGCACCGAACGGGCCCTGAACGCCATCCGGCGTTACATCGCCGAAAACCCCTTGCGATGGCATCTGGACCGTTACAACCCCAACGCCACCAGCGCCGACCCCCAGGCCCGTGACCTATGGCGCATGTTGCAAGCCGCAGGTAAGGTACCGCCCCACCCAAAATCCAAACCTAAAGGAGGTGTCCCATGACCGTTGAGCGCAACAGCGAAATCCTGTTCCTGTACGATGCCCGCATGTGCAACCCCAACGGCGACCCGGACGAGGAAAACCGCCCCCGCATGGATTACGATTCGGGCCGCAATCTGGTCAGCGATGTGCGCCTCAAGCGCTACCTGCGGGACTACTGGCTCACCTGGCCCGCGGAGGCCTGGACGGAGCGCCCCTGGATGTATCCCGTGGCGCAGGACGTGTGGGTGCGCACGGTGGACGGGGGCACGGTTTCGGCCAAGCAACGCATCGAGGGCCTGGCCGGCGAGTATGCCCAGGCGAAAGGGCTGGATGCCCGGAGGGCCAAACAGGCGGCTAAGGACCCGGACTTTCGTCGCTGGCTGCTGGAGCGCCTCATTGATGTGCGTATGTTCGGCGCGACCATGCCCATCGCCGCCGAGCAGGAAGGCGGCGCGGGCTCTCACATCACTTACACGGGGCCGGTGCAATTCTCCTGGGGCTATTCGCTGAACAAAGTGGACCTGCTGCCCTCGGCTACCATCACCTCGCACTTCGCCGGGCGGGAGCAAGGCGAAAAGAGCGAGCACGGCACCATAGGCAAGGACTGGCGGGTCAAGTACTCCTTCCTGGCCTTCTACGGCCTGGTGAGCGCCTGGCGGGCCAAAGAGACCGGCCTGCTGGACAAGGACGTGCGCCTGCTGGGCCATTCCCTCATCAACGCCTTGCCCCTCATGGCCACCAGCCGCAGCAAAATCGGCCAAACGCCCCGCCTGCTGCTGCGGGTGGAATACACCAACGGCGGCACTTTCCTGGGCGACTTCCGCACCCGCTTGCGCCTGGCAAAAGAGAAGGGCCTGGAAAGCATCGCGGATGTGGACCTGGTCTTCGGGGGTCTGCTGGACCTGCTGGCCCGGCACGCGTCGAGCATCCAGCGCATCGTGGCCTGGGCCCACGAGGAGTTCGCGTCGGGCGCCGCGTTCGTGCAGGCGCTGACCAGCCAGGATGCCTTGCAGGAGAAGGTGGTAGACCTCCAGGCGATGATGCGCCGCTTGCAACAAGCCTCCAACTGAAGGAGGCCGGCGATGAAGCCTGTGGTGGCCTTCGACCTGGTGGGCCTCATGGCCCACTTCCGCAAGTTCTACACCAATTCGTCCTCCCTGTCGTACCATGTGCCCCCGCGCACCGTGCTCATGGGCGTGGTGGCTGCCCTGTTGGGCTGGCGCCGTAATTCATATTACGAGCGGTTGGGGCTGGAGCAGGCCGCCATCGGCGTTTCCTTGCGGGTGCCCGTGCGGACCGTCATCCAAACGGTGAACCTGCTGCAAAC